>JAGCVR010000006.1 GCA_017962285.1 Muribaculaceae bacterium
CGAGCATTGTGCCTCCGGTTGCAAGCAAATCATCATGCAGCACCACCACATCGTCGCTCGTGATGGCATCGCGATGAATTTCTATGGTATCGGTACCATATTCCTTCGAATAGGTCTTTTTCAATGTTATAGCTGGCAATTTACCCGGTTTGCGAAGAGGAACGAAACCGGCACCCAGCCGCGAGGCAAGAATTGAGCCTCCAATAAAGCCACGGGCCTCTATGCCCACGACCTTAGTAACACCCAGGTCGCGATACTGCTCCTCCAAGGCATCCGCCATAATCTTCAGCGCTTCCGGATCCTTAAACGCGGTGGTCAAATCCTTGAACTGGATTCCCTTCACTGGGAAATCGGGAATGTTGCGCACCACCTTTTTTACACTTTCAAGTTTACTGTTATCCATATTCATTTCATTAATGTTCCACGTGGAACAATTTACATCTATCTTCCTAATAATAAAAGCAAAATATTGATATCACTGGGAGAAATTCCGGGAATTCTCGATGCTTGTCCTATGGTCTGCGGACGTATCTTCTGAAGCTTTTGACGAGCCTCTGTTGAAATCTGGGATATTTCCATGAAATCAATGTTATCTCCTATCCTGACATGTTCAAGTCGCTGTATCTTTTCGGCAATCTGGCGCTCACGTTCTATATATCCGCTATATTTAATCTTTATCTCGGCAGATTCCAATATCTCCTCTCGACGCTGCGGGTCGAATGACTCTATCATCGCCCTAAGCGGCTCAATTGCCTCAGAAAGCTGAAGGATGCCAAGTTGGGGTCGCAATATCAGGTCGTAAAGTTTCATTCCCTGATGCAATGGTTCAAAACCATTGTTCTCCATCCACTGATTGATATCCGCCAATTTTACGGAATAACTCCTTGCGAAATCCACCAATGCCTCAACACTCTCGCGCTTTTCACACATCAACCGATAACGCTCATCAGTAGCAAGGCCTAAAGCATAGCCAAGCGGAGTGAGACGGAAATCGGCATCGTCCTGCCGCAACAAAATGCGATGCTCAGCACGAGAGGTGAACATGCGATACGGCTCATCCACACCCTTTGTTACCAAATCGTCGATCAAAACGCCGATGTATGCCTGGTCACGACCAAGAACGAACGGTTCCTTTCCCGCCACGTTCTGATGCGCGTTAATACCGGCAATCAGACCCTGACCGGCAGCTTCTTCGTAGCCAGTCGTACCGTTGACCTGACCCGCGAAAAACAGATTCTTCACAAGTTTCGTCTCCAGATTGTGGCGCAACTGAGTGGGGTCGAAGAAGTCGTATTCAATAGCATATCCAGGTCGATAAACATGCACGTTTCTAAGAGCGGGAATCTGGCGTAATGCATCGATCTGAACTTTCCACGGCATAGATGACGAGAATCCGTTAACGTACATCTCGTTAGTATTCTCGCCCTCGGGCTCAAGGAACAACTGGTGCATATCCTTGTCGGGGAAAGTAACAAGTTTTGTTTCGATACTTGGGCAATATCTCGGCCCTATACTCTGGATTTGACCGTTATAAAGAGGCGAATCCGGCAGTCCGTCTCTAAGGATTGTGTGTACCTCGCTGTTGGTGTAAACAATCCAGCATGAGCGCTGCTTCAGAGTCGATTTCACCGAAGGCAGATACGAGAAATGGTGGAAATCGGTATCTCCGTCCTGACGGGTAGCAAGCGAATAATCCGCAGTCCGCGCATCAATACTCACCGGTGTTCCCGTTTTCATCCTGTCGGCGGTGAATCCGAGCGAAACCAGTTGTTCGGTTATTCCGTGCGACGGTGGTTCCGCCACTCTCCCACCCTTAACCTGCACTCTGCCCACATGCATCAATCCGTTCAGGAACGTACCAGCCGTAAGCACCACTGCTTTTGCGTGAAACTCAACACCAAACGCGGTTTTCACACCCTTAACCACTCCCCCGTCGATAATCAATTCTGTGGCTGAATCCTGCCACAGATACAGGTTTGGTGTGTTGTCCAACACCTCCCGCCAATTCTGAATAAACCGCGAGCGGTCCGATTGAGAACGAGGACTCCACATAGCCGGACCTTTCGACCTGTTCAGCATCCTGAACTGAATCGACGAACGGTCGGCAACAATTCCCATCTGCCCGCCGAGAGCATCTATCTCTCTGACAATCTGTCCCTTAGCAATCCCACCTACCGCAGGGTTACAGCTCATCTGGGCTATCTTGTTCATGTCCATAGTGATAAGCAGAGTTGACGACCCCAGACGAGCCGCTGCACATGCCGCTTCACATCCGGCATGCCCCGCTCCTATCACTATCACATCGTAAGAATAATTCATCTGTTAAAAGCATCTTGTTTTAATAAGCGAAGTGCCTCATTTTCATGATGTTCCATTATCTCGCGTTCGCCTTCTCCCTTATCGTTTATTCCGCAGAGGTGAAGCACTCCATGCACTATCACACGCAGCAGTTCGTCCTCGTATCCCACGCCGAATTTATCGGCATTAGTCCGCACCGTGTCGAGCGAAATCACCATGTCTCCGCTCACCCTGCGACATGTGGAATAATCGAAGGTGATAATATCGGTGAAATAGTCATGATTGAGGTATTTTTTATTCGTCTCCAGAATGTAGTCATCGTCGCAAAAAATATAGGTTAATCTTCCCGCGGTTTTTCCGTGCAACCGAACAACTTCACAAAGCCACTCCCGAACCACATCTTTTTTCAATTCCGGAACGGGAACATTCTGACCTATGAATTCCAAATTTATCATTTTTGCAACTTTACATTCTTCAATAGCAAATTTACGAAATAATTTTCACTTCAGTCCAATTCCTCTGTTTTTTATTCTTTTTGCCATTTTTTCACACGTTATCACTACACAACGTATTTTGCTGATTACCTGTATTTTATGTCACTTACAACCTTTTGAGATTTAAAAATTTTCTTCTTTCCCCTGCCGTTATTCGGATTTTTTCACTCTCGTGGCACACTTTTTGCATATTATTTTTTTGAAGTCTGATTAAGAAAAATTTTGACGGATGGATTTTAACTATTAATTTTGGGAAAACGAATTTTTTGAACAACATATATATTTATAATTATGATTGAGTATTTTTCCGCCAACCTTTGGCAAGTCTGGGCAATTATTTTCTTCATTTGCCTCATCCTTGAGCTTAGCTCGGGCGATTTCTTCATTATATGCTTCTCCATTGGAGCTCTTTTTGCTGGAATTGCTGCAGGAATTAACCTGAACCTCACGGTACAGGTAATCATTTTTGCCATTGCCTCCACGTTAAGCATCTTCTTCGTGAGGCCGGTCATGCTCCGCTATTTTCACAAGCCACAGAAAGAGCGCCTCAGCAACGCCGACGCTCTGATAGGGCAGACGGGTAGGGTGAGCCAGGAGATTGAAGCCGGAGGCTATGGTCGTGTTGCAATCGACGGTGACGACTGGAAGGCACTGAGTGCCGACGGCAGCGCCATTGAGAAAGACGCACGCGTCAGGGTAGTGAACCGCGAAAGCATCATCATCACAGTGGAACGTATTTAGAATTAATCACTTTATAACAATATTTAATTATGGACATTTCAATAGCTATTCTTGCCGTGCTCGTTATCCTCGCCCTTATAGTGGTGAAAATGAGCCTCGTTATCATCCCGCAGTCGGAAACGAAAATCGTGGAGCGCCTTGGTAAATACTATGCCACACTGAAACCGGGCATCAACATCATCATTCCGTTTATCGACCGCCCCAAGACAATCATCGCAATGACAAACGGCCGGTATCACTACACAAACAGTATTGACCTTCGCGAACAGGTTTATGATTTCGACAAGCAGAACGTGATTACCAAAGACAACGTGCAGACACAAATCAATGCTTTGCTCTACTTCCAGATCGTGGATCCGTTCAAGGCCGTTTATGAAATCAACAATCTGCCCAACGCCATTGAGAAGCTCACGCAGACCACTCTGCGTAACATTATCGGTGAGCTTGAACTTGACGAGACGCTGACATCGCGCGACACCATCAACACCAAACTCCGTGCCGTGCTCGACGATGCCACAAACAAGTGGGGAATCAAGGTGAACCGCGTGGAGCTGCAGGACATCACACCTCCGCAAAGTGTTCTCCAGGCAATGGAGAAACAAATGCAAGCCGAGCGTAACAAACGTGCCACCATCCTCACCAGCGAAGGTCAGAAAGCAGCCGCAATCCTTCAGTCGGAAGGAGAGAAGACAGCCCGTATCAACCGAGCCGAGGCCGACAAGCAGACCGAAATCCTCAAGGAAGAAGGTGAAGCTACGGCACGCATCCGCAAAGCAGAGGCCGAAGCTGTGGCTATCGATAAAATCACCGAGGCCGTTGGCAAGAGTTCTAACCCCGCCAACTATCTGCTCGCCCAGAAATACATTGCCATGCTCGAAGAAGTGGCTAAAGGCGACAAGACCAAGACGGTGTATCTGCCTTACGAAGCAACCAATCTCATGGGCAGCATCGGCGGCATAAAAGACCTCTTCAAAGAAAGTTAATCAAATCCGTAAAGGACAGAAGAAACTAACCTAAACAGAACTCCCTCACCCGTTTGCCACAGCCGGCAGGGTGGGGGAGTTCACTATATCTCAATATCTGAAAATATTAGTGTCCGCTAAACATTAAAAAACCATCAACATATTAGAAGGTATGCCTCACATTCTGGCACACCTCAGTGCTGATCTCATACGATAGATTCTGACAAAAAATAAGACAAAGACATTGGGATTTTGTCTGGTTTTTATGTACCTTTGTATATTAAAAGTTTAAGCCTTTTGTCATGCAGATTATTGACGGGAAGAAAGTTGCATCTGAAATAAAACTTGAGATATCGGAGAAGGTTCAACAAATCGTTGCTATGGGCGGTCGTCGTCCTAATCTTTCAGCAATACTTGTGGGCCATGACGGCGGTAGCGAGAGCTATATGATGATGAAGACTCGTGCGTGCGAGGAGTGCGGTTTTGAGTCGGCTCTGATACGCATGGAACCTGATGTAACTCAAGCAGAACTTATAGCAAAGATTGACGAGTTGAATAAAGACGAAAGTGTTGATGGCTTTATTATCCAACTTCCATTGCCTAAACACATAGATGAGCAGGCAGTAATTGAAGCTATTGACTATCGCAAAGATGCAGATGGTTTTCATCCAATAAATGTTGGCCGCATGGCCCTGGGGCTTCCATGTTTCAAGCCAGCCACACCATCGGGTGTGATGTTGCTTCTTGAACGTTATGGCATTGCCACCAGCGGCAAACACTGCGTAATTCTGGGTCGCAGCAATATTGTGGGCAAACCTCTGGCAAATATGCTCATCCAGAAAGCATATCCCGGCAACTGCACTGTGACTGTGTGCCATAGTGCGACGCCAAATATCAAGGAACTAACCCTTCAAGCCGACATACTTATTTCGGCATTAGGCTGCCCGGGTTTCGTTACCGAAGATATGGTCAAGGAAGGTGCGGTGGTGATTGATGTGGGTACAACTCGAGTACCCGACTCGACCCGCGAGCGCGGCTGGCGATTGTGTGGCGATGTGGATTATAAAAATGTGTCGCCGCATTGCAGCTACATTACTCCCGTGCCAGGCGGAGTGGGACCTGTGACGACAGTTGCACTTATGCTCAACACCCTGCTTGCCGCCACTAATGGGCATCGTGAGTAGCAGGAACGATTAACTAAAAACAAAAATACTAATCAAAAACCTATTAATACTTATAGAAACAACATGAACCGACTGATTGAATGCGTGCCTAATTTTAGCGAGGGTCGCAACATCGAAATCATTAACCAAATAACCGATACAATAAACAAGTCGAAAGGTGTAAAGTTGCTTGATGTTGACCCGGGTGAAGCTACCAACCGCACTGTGGTGACATTTGTGGGCAGCCCCGAAGCCGTGGTTGAAACGGCATTCCAGGCAGTAAAGCGTGCCGGCGAGCTGATTGATATGCGTCAGCACCACGGAGCTCACCCGCGTATGGGCGCTACCGATGTGTGTCCACTCATCCCCATTTCGGGCATTACCCTCGAGGAGTGCGCCGATCTCGCAAGGAAACTTGCCGAGCGCATTGCCACCGAAGCTGGAATTCCGTGCTATTGCTACGAAGCTGCAGCATTTACCCCCGAGCGTCGCAACCTGGCGGTGTGCCGTGAGGGCGAGTATGAAGCACTTGCCGAGAAACTGGTTTCAGAGACAGGTAAACCCGATTTCGGTGCCAGGCCACTCGACGAGCAGGTGGCACGCACTGGTTGCACGGCTGTGGGCGCACGCGACTTCCTCATTGCAACAAACTTCAATCTTAACACCACCAGCACCCGCCGCGCCAACGCTATAGCATTTGACGTGCGCGAGAAAGGTCGCCCGGTGCGTGAGGGCAATTCCATCACAGGTAAACCAATGAAGGATGAGAATGGCGAAATCATAATGCGTCCGGGTACACTTAAGGGCACTAAGGCAATAGGGTGGTACATCGGTGAGTACAAAATAGCCCAAGTGTCGATGAACATCACTGACATCAACGCAACGCCGTTGCACGTTGCTTTCGATGAAGTGTGCCGCTGTGCCCAGAACCGCGGAATACGCGTCACAGGCACCGAAATCGTAGGACTCTTGCCAAAACGCTGCCTTATCGATGCCGGCAAATACTTCCTCGAGAAGCAGCATCGCTCCACAGGTATCCCGGAGGCCGACATTATTAATATAGCAATCCACTCGCTTGGACTCGACGACCTCAAGCCCTTTGACCCAAAGGAGAAAGTGATTGAGTACATGATTGAGGATAACAGCGCCAAGAAACTCGTAGACTTCACTGTGAGCGAGTTTGCCAATGAGACTTCGCGCGAATCGCCTGCTCCTGGTGGTGGCACAATCTCGGCATATATGGGAGCACTGGGTGCAGCGTTGGGCACAATGGTTGCCAACCTGTCGAGCCACAAGCCAGGCTGGGACGACCGCTGGCAAGAATTCAGCGTATGGGCCGACAAGGGGCAGGATATTGCCAAAGAACTTATGCTTCTTGTGGACGAAGACACCGAGGCGTTCAACCGCATAATGACTGCATTTGGCATGCCAAAGAAGACCGACGAGGACAAGGCTGCACGCAGTGCGGCAATCCAAGCCGCCACTCTCTATGCCGCACAAGTGCCATTAAGGACGATGAAAGAGTCGTTCAAGGTGTTTGAGTTGTGCCGTGCCATGGTTATAGAAGGCAATCCCAATAGCGTGAGCGACGCAGGTGTGGGAGTTTTGGCAGCACGGGCAGCAGTGCTTGGCGCTGGCATGAATGTGAAGATTAATGCCGGTTCGCTCAAAGACCGCGAGACAGCCGACGCTCTCATCGCCGAGGCCAATGAACTTATAGCACGAGCCAACGCCGAGGAAGCTGAGATTACCAAAATCGTAGAAACAAAGCTTTAAAACCATTATAGCCATGACCAAAGAAGAATTTATTGCCGACATTAGGGCTGGAATACCAGACGTTCTTCCTGAACCTATGCCCTATGACAACGACATAAACCATGCTCCTAAACGTAAAGACATACTCTCGCCCGAAGAGAAGAAACTTGCCCTTCGCAACGCTCTTCGCTACTTCCCGCCTAAGCATCATGCCGCACTCATCCCCGAATTCAGCAACGAACTTGAGAAATATGGCAGAATATACATGTATCGCTTGCGTCCACGCTATGAGATGAAGGCCCGACACATCGATGATTACCCTCATCGTTCGCGTCAGGCTGCTGCAATCATGATGATGATTCAAAACAACCTCGATAAGGCTGTGGCACAGCATCCACATGAACTTATCACCTATGGCGGCAACGGCGCCGTATTCCAGAACTGGGCACAATACCGCCTGGTAATGAAATACTTGAGCGAGATGACCGATGAGCAAACACTTGTGATGTATAGCGGCCATCCGCTAGGCTTGTTCCCCTCGCACCGCAATGCTCCGCGAGTGGTGGTGACCAATGGCATGGTAATTCCAAACTACAGTAAGCCCGACGACTGGGAACGTGGCAACGCACTGGGTGTTACACAATATGGCCAGATGACTGCCGGCTCATATATGTATATTGGTCCGCAAGGTATCGTGCACGGCACAACTATCACTGTGCTTAATGCTGCTCGCAAAGTGATGGGCGATGAGCGTGAGAAACGCATCCCGCTGTTTGTAACCGCTGGTCTTGGTGGCATGAGCGGTGCGCAACCCAAAGCAGGAAATATTGCCGGTGTAGTGAGTGTTATCGCCGAAATCAATCCTCTCGCGGCGCGTAAGCGTTACGATCAGGGTTGGGTTGACGAGCTGCATGAGAATCTCGACGAACTGATTCCTGCCATCCGCAAGGCTGTGGAAGAGAAACGCGTGGTGTCGATGGCGTATGTGGGCAATGTAGTTGACTTGTGGGAACGTCTTGCCGAAGAGAAAATCCATGTTGACCTCGGCAGCGACCAGACTTCGCTTCACAACCCGTATGCAGGCGGCTATTATCCTGTGGGTTATTCACTCGAGGAATCGAAGCAGATGATGGCTGAGGAGCCCGACCGCTTCAAGGCGTGCGTGTTTGAGTCGCTTCGCCGTCAAGTGGCAGCAATCAACCGACTTACTGCCGACGGCATGTACTTCTTCGACTATGGCAATGCATTCATGCTGATGGCCAGCCGTGCTGGTGCCGATATCATGAAAGATGAGCATCATTTCCGATATCCGAGTTATGTTCAGGACATCATGGGACCAATGTTCTTCGACTATGGTTTCGGTCCGTTCCGTTGGGTATGCACATCGTGCGACCCGCATGACCTTGAAGTGACCGACCGCCTCGCTGCCGAAGTTCTAAGCGAAATGATGAACCATGTGACCGACGATATAAAAGGACAGCTTGCCGACAATCTGCACTGGATTCGTGAAGCAGGCAAGAACCACCTTGTGGTGGGGTCTCAAGCTCGCATTCTGTATGCCGACTGCGAGGGTCGCACAAAGATTGCGCTTGCCTTCAACGACGCTATTCGCCGCGGCGAAATCTCAGCCCCAGTGGTTTTAGGCCGTGACCACCACGATGTGAGCGGCACCGACTCACCTTTCCGCGAAACGAGCAACATTTACGACGGCAGCCAGTTTTGCGCCGACATGGCAGTGCAAAATGTCATAGGCGACGCATTCCGTGGCGCAACTTGGGTAAGCATTCACAATGGTGGTGGAGTTGGTTGGGGAGACGTAATAAATGGAGGTTTTGGTATGGTAATCGATGGCAGCGAAGACTCCGAAAGGCACATTCGCCAAATGCTGCTTTGGGATGTAAACAACGGCATCGCGCGTCGCTCATGGGCACGCAATGGCGGTTCTATCGACGCCATCAAGCGTGAGATGGAGCGCACACCAGGCCTCGTGGTCACAATTCCCAACCTCATCGACGACACACTCCTCAACGAACAACGTTGAAGACACAATTAAGTATAACCTCATAAATTGCATAAACCCAATGACACATTTTATCAGTGCCGCGCACCTTACCATAGAACGCATAGGCGAAATCATAGAGAAAAACATTAAACTTGAGCTGAGCGACGACGCAAAGCTACGCATAATCCGTTGCCGCGAGTACCTTGATAAGCACATCGCTGGCAGCGACGAACCTGTTTATGGCGTGACTACGGGGTTTGGCTCATTGTGCAACGTGAAAGTTGACCATGACCAGCTCTCGCAACTGCAAACAAACCTCATGATGTCTCATGCTTGCGGTGTGGGAGAGCGAGTTCCTAACAATATAGTGCGCATAATGCTTTTGCTCAAGATTCAGTCGCTGAGCTATGGATATTCGGGCTGCAAGCTCGATACAGCGGAGCGTCTTATTGATTTTTTCAACGAGGGCGTAATCCCCGTGGTGTACCGTCAGGGTTCGCTGGGTGCTTCGGGCGACCTGGTGCCGCTGGCTCACATGTGCCTGCCGCTGTTAGGCCTTGGCGAGGTTGAATATGAAGGGAAAGTGATGACTGCTGCCCACTTGCACAAACTCAAAGGTTGGAAACCGATTGAGTTGGCAAGTAAAGAAGGCCTGGCTCTGCTCAATGGCACACAGAACATGAATTCGTTTGCCGTGTGGGCGATGCTTCAGGCCGAGCGTTTGAGCGATTGGGCCGATAAGATTGCCGCTATGTCACTCGATGCCTATGACGGTCGCATCGAGCCGTTTACTGAGGCTGTTCACCTTGCGCGTCCGCATAAGGGTCAACTTGAGACAGCTGCCCACATGAAAGCGCTTTTGGCTGAAAGCGAACTTATCGCATCGCCAAAGATGCATGTACAAGACCCATATTCGTTCCGCTGCGTTCCTCAAGTACACGGAACTGTGAAGGACACCATAAGATACATAAAAACTGTTATCGACACCGAAATCAACAGTGCGACCGATAATCCCACAGTGTGTCCCGATGACGACCTCATCATAAGTGCCGGAAACTTCCACGGCGAACCAATCGCTATGCCCATGGACTTCCTCGCCATTGCCTTGAGCGAACTTGCCAATATAAGCGAACGCCGTATTTATCGCCTTGTGTCGGGCACTCGCGGACTGCCCAACTTCCTAGTTGCCAATCCGGGTCTCAACAGCGGATTTATGATTACTCAATACACTGCGGCAAGCATTGTAAGCCTCAACAAGTCGCTTGCCACGCCATCAAGCCTCGACAGCATTCCCTCGTGCCAAGACCAGGAAGACCATGTGAGCATGGGAGCAAATGCCGCGATTAAGCTCTATCAAGTGGTGCTCAACACCGAGCGAGTGCTTGCAATCGAGCTGTTTAACGCTGCTCAAGCCCTCGAATTCCGCTTCCCCAAGAAATCGTCTCCAGTAATCATGAAGATACATGAGGACTTCCGCCGTGAAGTGCCATTCATCAGCGACGATGTGGTGATGTATCCATATATTGAGAAAGCTATTCAGTTCTTGCGCCGATGAAACTTTTAATAACTAATATTGCCACCCTTGCCGGCATCGACAGCGGAGGTATGCTTAAAAAATGCGGTGCCGAAATGGCGCAGTTCGACTCCATAAGCGACGCCTGGCTTCTTGTCGAAGACAGGATTATTACCGATTTTGACAGCAGGGAAAACCGCAAAGAGCCCACCGATGCAGATCGTGTATTTGACGCAAATTGGGGCACAGTAATGCCAAGTTGGTGTGACTCACACACACATATTGTGTATGCCGGAAGCCGCGAGCAGGAGTTTGTGGACAAAATCAACGGTCTGTCGTATGCCGAAATAGCAAAACGCGGCGGAGGCATACTCAACAGCGCCGACCGCCTGCACGAGCTGACTGAGCAACAACTCTATGAGCAGGCCTCAGAGCGACTGCACGAGGTTGTCGCCAAAGGTACAGGTGCAATTGAGATAAAGAGCGGTTATGGGCTCAACACCCATGACGAGCTCAAGATGCTCCGCGTCATAGCACGTATGCAGGAGAGTTCCCGAATGCGCATCGTTTCTACTTTCCTCGGTGCTCACGCTGTGGGGAGAAGATATGCCGGTCGCCAAAGCAAGTATGTGGACCTTGTGGTCAACGAGATGATACCCGCTGTGGCCGCCGAAGGACTTGCCGACTTTGTCGATGTGTTCTGCGACCAAGGTTTCTTTACTCCCGAAGAGACATCTCGCATTCTTGAGGCAGGAGCGAAATATGGAATGCGAGGCAAAATACACGGGCAGGAACTCGCTCCGTCGGGTGGCGTAGAGGTGGCTGTGAAACATAATGCGCTATCGGTCGACCATCTTGAGAGTATGACCGATGCCGACATTGCTTTGCTGCGAGGCACTAACACAATTCCCACCGCACTTCCTGGCACATCATTCTTCCTCAACTTGCCATTCGCGCCGGCTCGCAAGATGATAGAAAACGGCCTGCCTGTGGCAATAGCCAGCGACTACAACCCGGGCTCCACGCCCAGCGGAGATATGAAATTTGTGGTTTCGCTCGCCTGCATCAAGATGAGGCTACAGCCAGCCGAAGCATTCAACGCTGCCACAATTAACGGTGCTGCGGCCATGGGCCTCAGTGCTGATTTCGGAAGCATCGCCCCTGGGAAGGTCGCAAACTTCTTCATAACCAAACCCATCCCTGACATCAACTTCATCCCTTACGCCTACACCACCCCAATAATCGCACACGCCTTCCTCGCCGGCGAAGAACAATAGGAAAACCGTTTCTCTGCTGTTGTGACAGCAGAGCAGACCACACTGCGTAACATTATCGGTGAGCTGGAATCGGCGTCTTAAAAGACCTCTTCAAAGAAAGTTAATCAACTCCGTAAAGGACAGGAAAAACAAACCCAAACAGAACTCCCTCACCCTCTTGCCACAGCCGGCAGGGTGGGGGAGTTCGCTATATCTCAATATTTGAATCAGAGTCTATAACTCTTCAATATCATCGGGAGCAATGGTTCGCAACATCTCCTCCGTTATCGGGCTTATACCTGACAGGCGGTTGGCCTGATTCTGGACCATTTTTTCAAATAAGTTTCTCACATAACGACCGTTCCCGAATTTTCTGTTCCGTCTCTGATGAGCATCGGCAATTATCTTGCAAGCCTTAACCTCTGCATCTTCCGACATTTCATAATCACTGCTCTTTAAGTTGCTTTTCAGTATTTGCAGCAATTCCTCATCACTATAGTCGGGGAATTCAATATAGTTATTAAAGCGCGATTGCAAACCTGGATTTGAGTCAATAAAGGTTTTAATTTCATCGGTATATCCAGCTAAAATCACAACAAGCCTGTTTCTGTCATCTTCCATTCGCTTTAACAAAGTCGCTATAGCCTCCGGTCCAAAATCTTCCTTTGCCTTGTTTGCCAACGTGTATGCCTCATCAATGAAAAGAATTCCATCTAATGCACGGTCAATCACCTTGTTGGTCTTAACCGCTGTCTGCCCTACATATTCCGCCACAAGCCCAGAGCGATCAGTCTCAACAAGATGACCCTTTTTCACTATTCCCAAGTCACGATAAATCCCTGCAAGCAGCCTCGCAACTGTCGTTTTTCCTGTTCCTGGATTTCCTGTGAACACACAATGATAGCTGATTGGCGCCGTTTTAAGACCTTTTCCCGCACGTTCTTTCTGTATCTTGATAAAATTCACAAGTGTTGTAACAGATTCTTTAACCGTCTGCAATCCTATCAACTTTTGCAACTCATCCATAGGATTTGACAATGGATAGGAAATCTTGTTCTCCTCATTTTTATCCTGTGAATCTTCCACATAATCACGGGCATCATCGGGAGCGTTAATCGCCTTGACTATTGAAGCCGTTTTCATACACCGCACCAGCAAAGAAAGCACTGACTTCTCTTTGTCTGTAACTTTATCATCAATCTTTGCGATTATGGAGAACAATTTGTATAGATGTGAAATATAACGATTCTTTAATTGCTCGTCGAACGACTCCGCTACATAAGCAATAACAAGCACTTCGGGAGACATGGTAACTTTACAGTAAGTTCTCATGCTGCGCATACTTTCCAACAAAGTTGGGTTGAATTCACGCATAATATCGTAAGAATACGGTTCTTCCCTGTTTTTCCCGACATCTAATATTTTGGCAAGTGTAACGTGCAGACATAGCTGTTCAGGCGACTGCACCGAATCGTCATATCCCATCTTATCGAACAAATAGCACAGGTCCGAGAATATCATATACTTAAACGTGAGTTTTCTCTTCTCCTCTATGCTTTCTGTTCCACTTGAGTTTTCGACATTTACAACCGAAAAAGCGTGATCAACAAATCTCTCATTTTCTACCATCTCTTCAGAGAAATACACCAAGCGATTGATATACCTCAACACCTTCCCATATTTCTCTTCTGTCAAGACAGAAAATAACATGTCGGGACTGGTCGGCACATCTAAGCCCCAGCTTTCATCATTTTCCGAAACATCATTCAAACCATTACTGTATGAATAATTACGTTGCGTTTCATCATTAGTGCCAGAATCTTTATTACTACTCGTTAATATCATGAGTCCTATAAGAAATGCACTCACCACCAGCAGGGCTATACCCAACACGATATAACCATTTATCAGTGCTACTGCCATTAGAGAAAGTGCTACAACTACAAAAAGAAACAAACATCCTTCTTTATTCATAATAATGCAAAAAATAACTGAAACACTATGTTCTGCATAACAAACAGACCTCATGCGCAGCGATTGCGTGAGGTCCGGCGTTTATGTGGGTAGAGATGGATTCGAACCACCGAAGCGATGACGCAGCAGATTTACAGTCTGCCCCATTTGGCCACTCTGGAATCTACCCAAAGTCCATTAGGACACTGCAAATTTAATGCTTTTTTCCATAATCCGCAACATCCGCTTCACTTTTTTCATCATTTTTCCTTCTTTGCCACGATGGCGGCATATTCAGCCTTGGCGGCGGCAAGGGCGGCACAGAACTCGGCATTGCCGTGAAGCGCCACGAAAGTCGCCATGGCCACAAGGCGTGAGGCTTCCACATCGCTCTGATAGTGATATCCGGCAATCACTCGGCCCTGCCCGAAAGTCACGGCACGGGCAAAGATATCGGCAGTGGCGGCTGGATTAATCTCCGAAAGGATAAGTGCCACAATCCATCCTCGTGACGTGTGTCCCGATGGGTAAGAAAAGTCGGTGCGCTCCTCTTCTTCACTTTCGGGCTCGAGCGAAGTCTCGTTGAACTGCACAAACGGCCGCGTGCGCTGGAAATGATTCTTGGCACGCTTGTTTATCTTGTGCGCATCGGTCACCGAACGGCTCATCACCTCGTAAATGGCAGGTGTGGACTCCGGAGTGACAAGCAACCCAAACGGCTCGGCAAACACCTCCGCGAGATTATACCAGGAGCCGTGCTTCGCATCGAAATAGGCAAGCGCTCCAAGTTCTGTGTCGCGCACGCTTTTTCCCCACTGATACTGCGTCCAGTCGTTAAAGAACAAGCGGTCGGAGGGGGAGGGTGGGGCAGGGAGGAACTTGAGCGGGTCGGGGGCGGCCTCTTTGTTCATGAAAGCGGGTGGCTGAGCCATCACCGACATCACAGCAGCCATTAAGACTGCGACAAAAAACAATCTTCTCCAATTCATATTATTATCTTTTAATTTCATTATTCTCATCTTAAATGCTAATCTTCAATCAAAAACTGACCACAAATGTTCTTATTGCCACTTTGATATCCGCTTCGACCTCTTGCGTTTCATGGCCGAGAATGCGGCTTTGCGCGCTTTCAACAGAACTTTCCTGCCCTCAACACTTCTGGTATAGACCACTTCGCAATCGCCTATATTCTTTTCCCACAGGGCGCCGAATTTTTCCGCTTCTTTCCTGTTGGGCGACACTATAGCGGGGATGGCGTAATAGTCGGTCTGCTTGATGAATCCCCAGAGCTCGTGACGGCTCACAAGCAGATACCTCGGGCTGTCGATTGGGTCAAGGAATTCGCGCAATGCCTGAATGAAAAGATTATTTTCCTGCGCCGGCAAGTTGCTGCATGAGACAAAGAACTTTCCCTTGTCCGTTTCTTTCACCCTCAGTCCCACTTTGTTCACATAAGTTTTAAGCAGCCCCTGATTTGACATGGTTTCCAGAATAATCATTCCCACCTGGTGCATCACGCGCGACACGGTGCCGGTGCGCAGATACTTTATCAGCACTCTGATTGAAGCAATCAGCGAGATCAGTGCCACAACTGCGAAAATGATAAACGTAAAGCCGTTCGGAAGGTAATAAAACACATATCCGGCTATTGACAGTGAAGCGCCTATGCAGGAAAGAATATACTTATAATCGGTATAAAGCAACGACCTTATCGTTAGTTTTTCGGCATTAACACCAGTTGAGAGCATGGAGTTGTTCCCTGACCCATCGTACAGGGCATTGTTCCACCACTGCCGGATAAGTTCCCTGTTTCTCGCAAGTTCCGGAGTAAGTTGTTTTACCCGTGCTATTGTTTTCTTGAATGGCTCTTCTTCATCGTTGCGGTACATCCCTTCAGGCGGCTCAAGCAAGCGTTCAATCCCCGAGCGGATGTCGTGCGTTCCGGTGTAGGCCGGTGCTTCATACCCTTGAAAACGCGCCGCCAGCTGGTCGAGGTCATAGGTATAGAGTTCTAATGCGCCGGCATCCTCGGGCGCTGCATTTACCAACGAGAATGTCTCGGCAAGCGAGGGTGAGTCAACGGTTGCCAAATGCCAGATGTTCGACACCTTGCCGGGGTTGTTCCTGTCGACGCGTATTGCGCGTCCACGCATCTGGTTCGACAGCATATAAGAACTTACCGTACTCGACAGAATCAAGGAGTTGATGCACGGTGCGTCCCAACCTTCTCCCAAAAGAGCCTGAGTGCCGATAAGCACGTTGATATCACCGGCACTGAACATATCGGTAACGATCTGAACAATTCTGTTTTTAAGACTTTCCTTGGGCGTGACGCGGACATAACCTGCAATGTCGCAGAATCTGCTGAAGGACACCGCATCAGGATCGATATTATTATCTGCCAGCAATGCGCGCAACTGTTCCATTTTCCGCTCGGGCAGCAAAATGAGCGAACCGCACAACACACCCATGGATATACTGTCGGCAAAGGCGGCTCTGAGCCTCATCCAAATCGGCACCACACCCAGGCTTGAGCAAGTGGTGTCGTCAATGCGGATGTAGTCGGCAAGAACCACCATCCTGAGCTGTTCACCGAGCTGTGCGTGCTCCAGTTGAACAATCTCAACAATTGAGTCGAGTTTTCCCAGACTGCTTGCAATCTGCCGCTGAATCTTTTTATTCTCTCCCAGAACAATCTTTTTATTGGCAATAAGTCCCAGCCGATGCACCATGTTCATGTACTCACCCCTTTTCGCCTCCATCGGGAGGAAATCAGCCTCATTCTTCGGGAAAAGGAATCCGTTCAGAAAGACCGATGCCCTTTTTAAATTAAACTGGGGGAGCTCCATCTGGCGCGCATTAAACAAGCCCAAAAAGCGCGACGACACTTTATATCCGGCTGCCTTAAGCAACGAAGCCACAGAAATGTAGAAATCAACGTCGTCGAAAATCGTCTCCACTTCGGCATCTGTAGGGTTGAGATAACGCATTCCGGAGAGGAAATCGAGCAGTTCGCGGTCTTCTTTTATGGTTCTGATAATGGTCTTTATATTTTCCGTGTGCCGGCTCAGCATTTCACGCTCCTCCTGCTTGAGGAACGAAAAATAGATATAGTCCTGATGGGGGCAAAGGTCGCCGTTTTTAACAAGTTCAGGAATGGAAATAACCTCGTCGATATTACCGCACAACTCTTGGTAGCGGTTCCATTCGGCGGCATCCACGTCATAGGGTGGGGTAGCGGTAAGCGCCAGAGTCTGACCCGGTTTCAAATGCTCGTTGAGGTAAGTCAAGGCTTTCCACCATTCCTTACGCAGGTGGTGCGCCTCATCGAAACACAACAGGGATATTTTCGCCGTTTTCAAAATGGCGATGACAGCCTCGGCATTCTTCTCGCTGAATCGCGAAGAAGATGTAATGGTGTTGTCGTCCGACTCGTCTCTGTCCTCTGTTGGCTCCAAAGTCTCGGCGGTATCTTCAGCGTCGTTGTCGCAGAACGCAGCAAGCAGAGCCTGATATGTAATGACCGTGATATAACCAGGGTTGCGGATGTCGGTGGATACAATCCCGTAATCCTGTTCTTTTAGGAAAGAACTGCAGATGCGGTCTCTCCACTGGCTTTTAATGGTATTGGTTGGACACAGGACAAGGGCGGGACGGCCTATCCTTGCCATCACCTCAATGCCCAGCGTGGTCTTTCCCGCACCCGGGGCCGCAACAACATGAAGTTTATTGTCGGTGAGGTGCGAATCAAGATTCCTTAGAATCCTTTCCTGGTAACTCCGCCATCGGCCATTGAAATTCAAAATCCTGTTCTGTTGCATATCAATTCATTTTTACTTTGAAGACTTCCTGAAAAGCAGATAATCGTTGCAGTCAACGCTCTGAATCTCATTGTCGCAGACTGTGAGATTGTTGAGAATCAACATGATTGAGTCGTTGCGATAAACGAACAGTTGCTCGCCGCCAATAAGCAGTGTGGAGTCTGCCTTGAAGATGGAAACGATGGGGTATTCAACAACGACAGGGCCTTCCCTGAGACTCACCGTCACCTTCTTCCCTTTAAAGCGGCATCTGTATCCCGCATTCGACAATGCCACATCGTATTCGCCCAAAGCCACCGGTTCTCTTCTGGTGTAGTAGGTCTGCTCTGTGGGCGGAGCAATCACGCTGCGTCGGTCCAGTGTCCATTCTCCGTATTTCTCCTTGAACTCGTCATGTCCCATTTCGCTGCGGACATAGCCAACGATGTCGCAGGCTTGCAGGAATTTATCTGTCAGATCTTCGTCGCTCTTTATCCTGCCCAGGTCGATGCCGCAATTTATCTTGCCGGTCTTGGCATCGGTCATGTTCAATTCGCTGAGAATTGCCGTCATCCGCTCTTCCTGACACCTCAGCCCTATGCTCTTCGCAGAAATTCCGGGGATGTAGGTAAACAATGCTATCGCCACTCCGAAAATGACTGCCATCCACTGGAAACGACGCGTGCGCTCATGAAACAGCATCAGAATGAACAGCGTCATAAGCACACCCGCAAGCAACAGATAGAAGCGGCTTTCCGTGAAACCATACATCCGGATGCGATAAACCGCACCCACCCAGAACATAATCAGCGGAGCAATGGCAATAAAGGGGAAAGGCTTGTAAAACCAGTCGTAGTATCGCTGGGTGAGTACGCTCTGCGCCATGTATCCGGCAAGCGCCACAGCAATATAAGCCATCACCATCCATGCCAGGCCTCCTATGGGCAAATCCCATTCAAGGACGATTTTCACGAAATACACGTAGAGAATGAGGGTGTAAACAATAACCGTCGGCGAAAGAATGTAGTTGAGGATGATTTTAAGTGCCTTCGACGGTTCCGTCACATCATATTCGTTCTGTGTAATCAGCGTGCAGCACACAAGCGGTGACAGAACGAACCAGACGAACATCAGAGTATATTTCAGCAGGTTTTCCGGATCCACCGTGAAAATATAGCAGAACGAGGCCACCACAGCCGCAACAGCCAGCGTGAGCAGGCCAATTATCACCATGCCGAAAAGCAACTGCGTTATGACATGAATTGCATGAGCCACAAACGGACGGTTGTCCATCCTCTTACGGTCCACAATGAGCAGGACCAGGGCAAGAAGGAATGTGAAGAAATATCCCTCGGTCCACAGGAAAGGGGTGAGGTCAATTGCCATCAACGGCACGAACACGAAAAATGATGCGAAATATGCCCAGCGGTTCACTCGCCTCAACCAGAACGAAAGAACTATCAGTTGGAAACTCAGATGCAATATGTCTCCATCCACGTCGATATCGCTCGATGCCGGCAAAGTCTCGAGAATCGCAATTATATAAAACACCACCCCCAGAGCCGCCTCGACGGGAAATTTCCTCGGGCTGTCGCTCAGCAGCTTCAATAACTCCTTCAGTTTCTGCTTCATTATCTTCTGAATTATTAATTACCTTTCGATGACAAATTTACGCATACCTTATCACATACGCAACATTCCACCACACTAACATTGAGTCATTGGCATGGTGTTGCAAAAATCGTTGAAGACGATGACTTTTCAGCAAACACCCGGTTATAGAAGTGAGCGCAAGCTAACAGAAGAACCTGGTGCTAAGGCGATGTCTCTTAACAGTTCCTCGACGAGGAACACCTTGTTCTGTTCGAAAAAACCAATTCTACAGTTTTGCAACACCCTCAAATTGCTCAATCGGGAGAGCAAAATGGGGCTATCAACGAGCTATGGCTTCGGTGCTGCCGAAGCATCCGCCCAGTCCTTAAGAGCCTTGACGAACACATCAATTTTCTCTTTCGTGACCTGCTGCATCACCACGACATGAGCCAGTTCGCCGCCAAAATTCTCGTCATAGCCCTGAGCCAGCGTGTAGAGTTGCACGATATCGGCGGGTGGGCGGCGGAAGAACACTGTATTGCTATACTTGTTGACCCAGGCAGGCCAACCGATATTGTCGAGCTGCTGCTTGAGGTAGGCTGTGCATTCCATAATCTGCTCCGCCTGCCGTGACCATCCTTCGGCACCCACTTTCCGGATCAGCCACCAGAATTTAAGCGGCTGCACGGCATCGCGAGAGCAGTTAATCATGCGCATATTGCCGTTCAGATAGGTTACGTTGAAATCCGCCTGATTGTCATACACTTCGCGGGTACACAGAAACAGTCCCGACGGCGAGTCTATGCCGAAGAACTTGTGTCCGCTGATTGCAATGGATTCAAAGTGCATTGCCTTGTGGCTCACCATCTCCCTGTGCTCAGTGAAAGGCAGATAACCGCCGAAGAGAGCCGCATCCACGTGGCGATAGACGGCAGGTATCTCCGTGTGCCGGTCGAGCAGGGCGTTAAGCGTCGCCATGTCATCTATGGCACCCTTGAATGTGGACCCCATGGCATATACAATCAGCACCGGGCGACTCGTGTCGAGAACTTTCTCCAGTTCCTCGGGAATCATGCGACCCATCTTGTCGCTTTTCACGAGGCGCATGTCCAAGTTCTGCAAATGAGCAAGACGCATGTTGGAGTAGTGCGCCTCATCGCTTACATAGACAATGGGTTCCTGTCCGGTCTTGTTATAGAGGTAGTTCGCGCCGAAGTAGATTCCGTGGCTGTTCCCATCGGTCCCACTGTGCGTCACAATGCCCCAAACGTCGTTCAGGTCGAAACCGTAATAAGGCGCGAAATATTCAATCACATCGCGCTCGAAAGCCTGCGACGACATTTTCCAAGGCTCGTCGGTCATCGGGTCTCCGGCATTGTTGAGATTAATCACTTCCATTCCAGTGGAGAGATACCAATCATAGAAGTCTCTCAAAGCTGATTTCTGATTGACGGGATAGCCGAAGTAGGTCTGCTGACCTGTCTTCCATATTTCCACCCAATCGTCAAGTTTTTGAAACCCCGATGTCTGGGCATCCATATAATGTGTCCCAAACAATAGGACAAACAGGAAAATCACTAACTTTTTCATGACATTTATGTTTTTAATTCTTTTCTTTTCAAAGATTTATGCAAGTCGTTTCAGCAGTTCGATGAGTACACACCAGATGTCCTCAATGGTGGAAATCTCCACGCGCTCACTGGTGGAGTGGGGCTCCACAATGCGGGGACCGATGCTGGCTATCTGAATGCCAGGGTAGTGCTCCACAAAGAACCCCGCCTCGAGCACAAAGTGCATGGCAACCATGCGAGGCCGCCAGCCAAGCACATCCAGAAATGTATCGGACGTCAGCTGCAGGAATGGCGACTGCTGATTCTCCTGCCATGCTGGAGCCGACATCACAGTCTCGCTCTTGGCACCAACAGCGGCGAACACGTCGGCAATCCTGCGGCTGAGCGCCTCCATCTCGGTGTCGGTGAAACTGCGCGTATGGGTAGAGATCAAGATGCTGTAGTCTTCAGTCATAACGCGACCCACATTGTTCGAGGTCTCCACCGTGTCTTTCATTGTGTCGCTCATTTTCACAACGCCTTGCGGAATTTGTTCCAGACATGTAATCAAAGCATCGGTGGCCTCACGGTTAATTACTGTTCCCTGCGGTTCGCAATATTCTATGACACAGCGCATTCCCGGGTCGCTTTCAGCAAAATGTCCGTGCAGCCAGTTATTCATCCTGTCTTCGAGATTCTTGATGAATTCCACCCCTTAAGGCGAAACCCGGATGATGGCTTCGGCCGATGAAGCAATGGAGGCATTTGCCTCGCCGATATTGAGCGATGCCACGTCGAAGTCACACTCTTTCCGAATGGCAGTCAAAGCCGTAAGCATAGCCACAACTGCACTGCATCGTCCCTTGTTTATATCAACTCCTGAATGGCCTCCCAATCCACCTTCGAAGCGGATGCTGAACCAGCAGCCTTTCCTGGCTTGCCTGCGCTCCACTGGGATGCGGTGGAACTGAAGACAGGCACCTGCCGCTCCGGTAGTGATAGTGTCGTAGTCCTCAGAATCAAGGTTGATGACCTTACGGCCCTTCAGGAAATCCTGGCTCAACTGCGAAGCGCCCGACATACCGTCCTCCTCGTTTGTTGTTGTCATTACCTCAATAGGCCCATGCACTATTTCATCGCTCTCAAGTACAGCCAGAGCCATCGACAGTCCTATACCGTTGTCGGCACCGAGCGAAGTGCCGCGGGCTTTCATCCATCCGTTCTCCACATACGCCTCAATAGGTGAGTTGAGTGGGTCGTCCATGCCCACACACACCATGTCCATATGATTGAGCAACACAATTGGCTCAGCATCTTCATGACCCGGAGTAGCAGGTTTGCTGATTACGACACAGTTCTCAGCATCGCGCTTATACGGCAGATGCAGATGCTCGGCAAATCGGCACAGATAGTCGGCAACTCGCTCCTCGTGGTGCGACGGCCGTGGAATCTGGTTAAGTTCCTTGAATATCTGAAACACGCGTTCTGTAGTAGGTCTCATAATCTTCTATCGGTTACATTCTTTGTATCTGATTCACTATTCCTTGTTCTGTCAAAAATATCATCTTCAAAGATAGTGTTTTTCTTTCTATAATCAAAGCTAAAGTATCAGATTTTGATTCTTCGCTTAACATTCTTCATTTTAGCTTGTTTCCGTGATAAAAATGTGGAATTTTTTATGTGGTTTTGCGAATAAATTGTATTTTTGTAAAATGGAATAATTGTTGCCAGAAATGACGGAACAATTATAGCAAAACGAATTCATTATCATAAACATACGATTAAAACATAAATTTATGAACACGACAATTGAAGACAGACGGACACAGACGGTGGTATCGCTGTTCCGTCGGTGCGTCAAGGAACATGCGGACAAAACCGCTGTCATATATAACGATAAACACTTCACCTATGCGCAGGTGGATGCCATCAGCGACCGGCTGGCAGCCCATATCGCCTCGCTGGGACTTGGCCGTGAGGATGTGGTGAGCATACTTATCCCGCGGTGTGAGTGGATGGCGATAGCCTCGCTCGGCGTGCTGAAGGCAGGATGCGCCTATCAGCCACTCGACCCCACTTACCCGAAAGAGCGCCTGAACTTCATGGTGAAAGATGCAGACGCAAAGCTGCTGATTGCCGATGAGTCGCTGCGCGACCTCGTGGATGAATATCAGGGCAACGTGCTGTTGACGAGCAGCCTGGAGCAACTGCCACCGGCAGAAAAACTGCCAGAAGGACCGGAATCCGACAGTCGGTTTATTCTGCTCTACACCAGCGGTTCCACAGGGGTGCCGAAAGGGTGTATGCTGACGCACAGGAATCTGGTAACGTTCTGCGACTGGTACCGGCGTTACTACGACCTTAATCCAGGCGACCATGTGGCAGCCTATGCCAGCTATGGCTTCGACGCCTGCATGATGGACCTGTACTCGGCGCTTACCACTGGCGCTACGGTTTATATAATCCCGGAAGAAATCCGTCTGGACCTGATTGCCCTGAACGATTATTTCGAAGCCAACCACGTTACCCATGCCTTTATGACTACGCAGGTGGGATGCCAGTTTGCCGAGATGGACAACCACTCGCTGCGGCATCTTTCCGTGGGTGGTGAAAGTTTCATTCCCGTGGAGCCACCCAAAAACTTCCAGTTGTATAATGTCTATGGACCTACAGAATGTACCATCTTCACTACCGCATATCCCGTCAGGCAGTTTGAAAAGAATGCCCCAATAGGCAAACCGCTCGATTCGTTCCGCCTCTATGTTGTGGACCAGGATGGGAAGCAAGTGGAGAACGGACAACAGGGCGAGCTGTGGATCAGCGGTCCGCAGGTGGCTCGCGGCTACCTGAACCGCCCGGATCAGAACGCCAAGGCATTTACACCGAACCCATTCTGCCAGGAACCCGACTATGACCGCGTTTACCACACCGGCGACATCGTGCGGTGGCTGCCCGACGGAAATCTGCAGTTCGTGGGTCGCCGCGACGGTCAGGTGAAGATTCGCGGATTCCGCATCGAGATGCGAGAGGTGGAAGGCGTCATCAAACAGTTCCCCGGCATCAAGGACGTAACCGTTCAGGCTTTCGACGAAAATGACGGAGAAGGGTCGGGGGGCGGCAAGTTTATCGCTGCTTACATCGTGAGCGACGAACAGATAGACATTGAAGCGCTGAACAACTTCATTCTGGAGCGCAAACCACCCTACATGGTCCCGGCTGCGACAATGCAGATTGATGCCATTCCATTGAACCAGAACCAGAA
>JAGCVR010000050.1 GCA_017962285.1 Muribaculaceae bacterium
TATTTAAATGGAAAAAAATGGAATGGAAAAGGATATAATATAAATGGGAATATAATATTTGAATTAAAAGATGGATTCGGCTTTATAAAAGAATATAATAACCCACACGATAATTGTTTCCCTAATGAACGTATTATCACAGATACTAAAGTCGAAGGTCTCGATTGCATTGCTGACGGCCATTTCTCTGGTCGCCTCAATGGGCTCCTGTACCGATGAAACCATAGGTGGCTCGCTTGCCGATACCCAGACTAAAATCATTGCCGATTCATCATTCACCATAACGGGAGTGTCGCTGCTGAACACTCACGTCCAGTCTCGTGCCAGCAGGGAAGCACAAAATTCCAGCGCACGACTTATTCTGCAACTGCTCGGCGAACTGAAAAGCGACGGATATGGACGGCTCCGCTCCGACGTGGTGACACAGTTTATGCCCACTGCTCTCGTTGATACAGTGGGAACAACCGTTGAAACCATTGACTCATGCCGTCTCGCCCTGCGAATACCTACCCAGGGATTTACCGGCGACTCGCTCGTGCCGATGAGACTTAGTGTGTACCGGCTCAATAATCAGTTGCCGAATCCCATCTACAGCGATTTCGACGTGAGTGGATATTACGATGAAAACGACCTGCTCGGTGCCACATCTTATTCCGCAAACGCCTTGATGAAAGGCTCCACAACCAACAGCCTCAGCTATCGCACTGTGTATGTCCCCATGCCGGTAAGCCTCGCCAAGGACCTTTACACGAAATTCAAACAAGACCCGGCTCTTTTCAACGACCCCGACAATTTCGTGGAATACTTCCCTGGTGTGTATATTAAGAATTCGTATGGCAGTGGACGTGTAATGAATTTCTTCGACACCGAGCTGGAAATGTGGTATAAAAAGAAAGTCACGGCTTCCGATGGCGTGAGTACACGCGACACCGTGCTGCAGCAGACTCTGCTCACTGCCACGCCCGAAGTTATCAGCAACAACAATATCACCCTCGAACCGGCTCAAAGCGTGAAGGACATGATCGACAATGGTGAAGCCATTGTCATGGGACCGGCCGGATACGAGGTGAACGTGAAATTCCCAATCCAGGACGTAATAGATAAGTTCAAGACCGACACCAAAGGCAGCCTGGGTGTGATCAACACTCTCTCACTCACAATTCCGGTGGAACTGGTGGAGAACGACTGTAACATAGCGCCGCCAAAATACCTGCTTCTGGTGCAGGCAAACAAAAAGGAAAGCTTTATCGCCGGAGACAGCATCCCCGACAATAAGACATCGTTCTATGCGACCTATGATGCCGCGCGGAAGCAATATGTCTTCAGCGGAATGAGAAACTACATCCTCAATATAATGGATAATAAGGGTGGAATTGCGTCCGACGACGATGTTACTATGACAATATTGCCGGTGGACATTGATTTCTACACTGAACAGAGCTATTATTACTATACTGAGACTTCCGCAATTGTGAGCAAGGTGTCGCCGGGAATATCTACTCCTGCCATTGCGAAACTACTGCTCGACAAGGCGCGCGTGAAAATCACTTTCAGCCGACAATCGATGTGATTCGCCTGTTTTTGGAGTCGGCGTGTTGATTTCTTGAAAGATTTTTGCTAACTTTGCAGCGCAAAACGCAATCCTGGTGAACAGAACCAGGTTTTTAAGCCAAAATAGCTCAGTCGGTAGAGCATTTCATTCGTAACGAAAAGGTCGCGGGTTCGAGTCCCGCTTTTGGCTCAAGCAAATCATCGCACCACACACAAGGCGCGATGATTTTAATTACGACGATAGATTATTATATGGCAAACATTGAAATTCGTTTTCAGATTACCGACGGTGAGGAGAATCAGGTTTTCGACACCTATCGTTTGTCCTGTCTTGACAAGGCACAGGAGAAATTCCTGGAACTGAAAGAGATTATTCAGGAACAGGCTCGTGATATGGGAATGGAAATAGTGGCTGACGAACCCTCATACTTTGCCGCAGCAAAACCTGGCGACCCTGACGCCTTGGCACGGGTCGCTCTTGTCGTCTGATGCGTTTGGATTAATAATCCCACTTTAGAAACTTGAAAAATGAGTGCTTTGCTTGACAAGATAAAAAAACTGGCCGCATACGTTATAGATAAGTACGCGTGGCTGTTGTCGCTCGTGCTGAAAATAAATGTTGTGCGTCTCAACAAGGAAAAATACACACGCAAGGTGGTGCGTCGCTTCTATCGTGACAGCGAGGATGAAGTGTGTGGCAAGGCTCTGGAGACATCATTGTCCAGCGTTCTCACCGACAAGCAGAAACAGAAGCAGTATAAATCGATAATATGTTCTTTTGGCTTCATGGTGTTTCTGATGTCGTTCATCACTTGCTTCCCCGAGAGCATCTTGGGAATTGTGATTGGATGCGCCATCGACATCGCATTCTTCCAAGCATGTCTCTACATGGCTATGCAGCGCATACTCCTGTTATACGGTACGGCCGAAGACGAGCATGCCGATGAGACCAAGTCGGTACAGAAGGTCGTAGCCATCGAGAGTTCTGGGCTGATGCTGGGCAAGTACCCGCTGATGCAGAAGATGAAGAGCGTGGTGGGATGGCTCGGGCGGCAAATAGTGAAACGCCTTGGTCCAAAGTACATGGCAAAGGCATCAAGAGCCGCATTTATAGTGTTGCGCCGCCAGGGAATCAAGTGGTTCTCAATTGTTATTGCCAAGGAGAAAGTTGACATGGTTTTCAGCTTGATTGTACCTGTGACCTGTGCCGTGATTGCCGGACTCGTGTCGGTGATTATTTTCGTTCCCATGTGCAGCAAACTGAGAAAACACCTGGTTCAAGGTCGCGCCCAAAAAGGCTGACCCACAGGCAGGGGGAGACCAATCCACTTACATTGCCGCAACAAAAGCAAGCGACCCGTATGCTGTTGCCCAGGTCGCTCTTGTCGTCTGATTTTTTTTTGATTATCAGTTCACCTTCAGTGTTATGCTGCTCTTGATCTTGCGCTTGGGAGCCGTTACTGTCAGGGTCACGTCACCCTTTTGTTCTGCGGCGCGGACCAGCACCACAAGTTTGCCGTTGAACAGCTTCATCTGCGGCTCGGTGAACACCTCAAGCGAAGTGGCGTCGCCGTTGCATGCTGCCTTAAACGTTCCCGCTCCTGTCACCTTAAACTGCAGCTCATCGTCGGCGCGGGGACATAATGTGCCGCTCTTGTCGGTCATTTCCACTGTAACAAACGCTATGTCGTCACCGTTGGCAGTGAGTGTGCTGCGGTCGGCGGTGAGGCGCAGCTTCGATGCTTTCCCTGCTGTGCGCACCACTTCTTCCCCTGCGGTGTTGCCGTTCTCGTCGTAAACCACCACTTTTATTTCGCCCGGCTCATACACCACGTCGCGCCAGCGCAGCCTGTAGCGGTCGAGGCGGGTCTTGGGGTCTTTTGTCTTGCGTCCCATGCTCTTGCCGTTCACGAAAAGTTCGGCACTTGGATATGAAGTGTAGCAGTAAACAGGTGTGACAAGTCCTTTCCTCTCGGGCCATGTCCAGTGGGGGAGCAGGTGAATGGTTGGTTCGGTGGTGTTCCAGTGGCTGCGATAGAGATAGTAGCGGTCTTTGGGAAGGCCCGCAAGGTCGCAAATGCCGAAATAACTCGAGCGCGACGGCCAGTAGTTGTCGTATGGGGTGGGTTCTCCAAGGTAATCGAAACCTGTCCACACAAACTCTCCTATTGTCCACGGGAAATCGTCCTGAAGGCGCCAGTCGTCATCGGGCAGATTGCTCCATGAGCAGTGTTCCACATCGTATCCCGAACATTGACCGTCGTTGTAGGTCTTTCCGTAGATTCCCTTGGAACTGTCGCCGCCTTGTACCGAGTCGGGGAAGACATAGTGCCCGCGCGTGCTTACCGTGGACGCTGTCTCAGAACCCAGCAGA
>JAGCVR010000051.1 GCA_017962285.1 Muribaculaceae bacterium
AGCCTGGAACGTCGGCTGCTGCGGCAAACCCTGAGGCGATGTCGGCATCGGGTTGGTCCATTCCGCACGTTACTGAGCGAGAGGGGTCGAGCAAATGGCATAATCCTACAAGCTGGCGGTAGCGTTCGGCACCTTCTTCCTTCCATTGCTCGGGAATCTCGTTGCCCACACTCCACATCACTATCGACGGGTGGTTGCGATGATTAAGGATAAGGTTGGTTATGTCTTTCTGCCACCATTCGTCCCACAGACGGCCGTAGCCGTTCCTTACCTTCGGAACCTTCCAGCCGTCGAAACTCTCTGCCATCACCATGAGCCCCAGGCTGTCGCAGAGTTCCATCTGCATCGTGGATGGCATGTTGTGGGAAGTGCGGATGGCATCGGCACCCATGTCTTTCAAAATCCGAAGCTGGCGTGCCATTGCCGCCCTGTTGGCTTCAGCGCCCAGGGGACCTAAGTCATGGTGAAGACACACCCCCTTGAACTTCCGGCTCACGCCGTTGAGGCAGAATCCATTTTCGCGTGTGAACGAAGTGGTGCGGATGCCGAATCGGGTGTCGGTCGCGTCAATGACGGTTCCGTCCTTGTCGATAAGCTCAGTTTTGAGTGAATACAGGTTCGGTGTCTCGGGCGACCATAATTCAGGATTGGATATGTTGAACTGGGTCTCGTTCTTGCCAAGTGCGTCGAGGACAATGTTCTGCTTCGCCACGTCCACGCCGTTGCGGCTGATTATGAGCCTCACATCGGCATTTGGAGCGTTACATTCGGTGTTGACAGCCAGCAATGCTTTGCCGTCTTTCACTCGCAGGGTGCGGACAAAAGTGCCCCATTCATCAATGTGGCTCTCCCTTGGGGTGGTAACCAGAGTCACCGGACGGTAAAGTCCGGCTCCCGGATACCAGCGGTTGCTCTCCTCAAGGTTTTCAAGTGTCACAACCAGAGAATTCGGCTCACCCTTTGGATTGAGGTAAGGGGTTACGTCCACGCGGAACGCGTTATATCCGTATGCCCAGTGTCCGGCAAGCTTGCCGTTGACCCACACCTTAGGGTCGGCCATGGCACCTTCGAAAACCAGCTCAGCATATTCGTTTCCATCGGGCACGGTGAATGTGGTGCGGTATTCTCCTTTCCCTATCCATGGCAGAGCACCGCTACGCCCGGAATGTTCAGATGCCACATCCTCGCCGTTCTCCTTGATTGCCACCACCTGCAAGTCGTGTTTCTTGTCGAACGGTCCGCTTATCGCCCAGTCGTGGGGTACTCTCACCTGCGTGAAGTCATTGCCGTTTTGAGAAAACTGCCATTGGCGAAGTTCGGTCACCTCTCGCTGGGCACTCGCAACATTCACAAGCAGAAGCACAAATGCTACTATAGATATTATCCGTTTCATATCAATTATTATAGATTTTAGCAAATATAGCGAAATTTATTCGGATTACAAAATTTTATTCCCCCCCCCGACCGTTAAGGACGAGGATTACCTCGCCAGGCAGAATCTGTCCCTGTACGGCGAGACGCAGTCTCGCTCCCCTCTGCACTCCCAGATCTCCCATGGCTTAGGGGAGGGATTATGAGGTCCGGCCCATGTTCAAAAATGTCATCAGATTTTGCCGTTTTGGCTTTAGTGTTTATCTTTGCACCACTAAAAGCCTTAAAAACAATTAGAAATGAGAAAACTGTTATTTGCGATTTCTTTCTGCTGCGCACTTGTGCTCTTGTCGGCAACTCATTCACTCAAAGCCACGAAATATCATCCCGGACGGGGTGGAGCGGGGTGGGTAACCGCCAGCGGAGAAAGAATCGACAATTATCGGCTCAAACGTTACGAAATCAAATGGGTGGCCCTTTCGCACGATATGTTCCGCAATCATGGCTACCGTTTGGGCGACACCATAATGGTAACCTGCGAACGTGTACCCAACCTGAATGGGAAATGGGTGGTAAAAGACAAGATGGGACCCCGCTTGCGCAATAGAATCGATTTTCTGCTTCCTCTTGGCGACACTATTGGCTTCTCCACGACCACTGTGGAGATTGAGAAATTGTAACAATCGCTGAGCTTTAGCCCAACTCAATTCGGCATAGTGGCCGATTTGGACTCGATGTATTGAAAATCCAGAATTTGTGGGTTGAATTCAATGTTGGCTGATGAAAAAATCCTGTTCATCAGCCCTTTTGAGATTATTTCCTTAGTGGCACCGCTTTCCACGGTTCCGTCGCGTGTTATCACCCACAGACTGTCGGCAAGCAGTACCGACTGGGAAATGTCGTGGCTCGAAAGAAGGACGGCTTTGTTGTGCTCATGGGCGAGATTGTGGAGGAGATGCATTGTCTCAATGCGGTTGGCGACATCCAGGAATGCCGTGGGCTCGTCAAGAATGATTATCGGTGTTTCTTGTGCAAGCGCCCTGGCTATCATCGTCTTTTGGCGCTCGCCGTCGCTTAGCTGGTTCACCATCTTTTTTGCCAGATGGCTCAGGCCTGTGCATTGGATGGCTTTCTCCACTATTTCGTTGTCGTGCTTGGTGAGTCGTCCAAGAAATCCCGTGTGCGGCTGGCGGCCAAGTCCCACAAGCTCGGTTACCGTAAGTGCTCCGGCATTGATCGCCTCTGTGGTGACAATCGCTATCAGCCTGGCAAGTTCGCGTTCCCTTAGCTTGCCGATGTCATTACCGTTCACTCGGATTTCGCCCTCTAGGACTTTATCCGCCCCGCTCAGCGCGCGAATCAGAGTGGATTTCCCGGCACCGTTGCGCCCCAGGAGGGCGACAAGGTTACCGGCTTCAACACTCAGATTGATTCCGCGAAGCAGTGTCGTTGTGGAACTGCCGCTTCGGTACCCAACAGCAACGTTGTCAAGCTCCAGTGCCGCCATTGCTCTGCGAGGTTCGTTGCGTTACAGACAGGCCTTGATTTCGTTTGCGATGCTCTGCATCTGTTCGGATGGCAACGTGAGCTTGGTTTTTGCGAAGTTCATGTCGCTCTCGCTGTTCATGGGAACCAGATGGATGTGTGCATGGCGAACTTCAAGACCGATTACCGTCACGCCCACCTTCACACAACCGGTTGCCTGCTTGATGGCGGCAGCGACGCGGCGGGCAAACTGCCACATGGCTTCGTAGTCTTCATCGCTCAGGTCGAAGATGTAATCCACTTCTTTCTTGGGAACTACAAGGGTGTGGCCTGGTGCCACGGGGTTGATGTCGAGGAATGCGAAACAGCGCTCGTCCTCTGCAAGTTTATAACATGGGATTTCTCCCGCAATGATTCTGCTGAAAATTGATGCCATAACTTATTTACTGTTTAATTCTAAATGAAAAATTGACTCATCACACGCCTATTTCCACAATCTGGAATTTGAGTTTGCCGGCAGGAGCCACAACCTCTACGGTGTCGCCCACTTTATGACCCAGCAACCCCTTGGCGATGGGGGTGGA
>JAGCVR010000052.1 GCA_017962285.1 Muribaculaceae bacterium
ACCCCGTCCGTCTGCCCCACCCAGTTGTGTGGTTCGGCAAGATGATTTCCTATGGAGAGCAGCGCCTCAACAAAGGCAGCCACCGCATGGCAAAAGGTGCCATGATGAGCATCATCCTGATTCTGTTCGCGTTTTTTGTGGTGTGGCTGCCGGCGCAGCTATTTCCTAATGCGGTCTTGTGGTGCGTGCTGAATACAATCATCATTTTCTACTGCCTCGCCGGCACGACACTCATTCGTGAAGTCCGTCAGGTGTTTACCGCCCTTGACCGCTCCCTTGAGGATGGACGACGACAGGTTGCGCGCATCGTGGGACGCGACACATCACAACTCTCGGCACAGGAAGTTCGCACCGCCGCACTCGAGACACTTGCCGAGAATCTCAGCGACGGCGTGATTGCACCGCTTTTCTGGCTGGCACTGCTTGGTGTTCCCGGCATGGTGGCTTACAAGATGATTAACACTCTCGACTCAATGATAGGATACAGCACCGAGCGATATAAGGATTTCGGTTGCTGGGCGGCACGTATCGACGACGCTGCGAATTATCTCCCCGCACGACTCACAGCACTGCTCATGGTCATTGCTACAGGAAAACCATCGCTCATTAAATTCGTGTGGCGCAATGGACGGAAGCACGCCAGCCCCAACAGCGGTTATCCTGAGGCCGCCCTTGCCGGTGCGCTCAACTGCCGTTTCGGCGGGCCTCACCACTACTTCGGCGAACTCTTCGACAAGCCTTACATCGGCGAGAACGACCGCGAACTCTCCTCTGCCGACATGAGCAAGGCAGTGCGCATCAACCGTCTCTCGGAAGCCATGATGATTGCCCTGACGCTGCTCTCCTATTGCCTCCGCCTGATGTAAAACCCCGTAAAACACAGATTAGACGGATTTATCTTTGGTGCCGAACTTATCGCCGGAGGCGATGGCGCATCGGAACTATATCAAAACAATAAATTCAGAAGTATTTGGTGATGTGGGCGGTGTCGAAGTTGTTCATTTCGTTCAGCATCCTCACCGCAGAATCAATTATGGGGAAAGCGCACAACGCTCCTGTGCCCTCGCCAAGACGCAGCCCAAGATTGAGCAAAGGTTTAGCCTTCACGATGTCGAGCATACGGCGGTGCCCACTCTCATCGCCACAATGGGTGAAAATCATGTAGTCCTGTGCCGCAGGATACAGGCGGATTGCCGCTATGGCACAGGCAGTCATTATAAAGCCGTCGATGAGTATCACAAGCCGCTTTTCGGCTGCACGCAGCATGGTGCCCACTGCCGCCACCATTTCGAAACCGCCAAAGTATCGGATGGCGTTAAGGTCGCTCTGTTCCATTGTCTCCCTGTAATGGTCGAGAGCCGCATTAAGGACCTGCCGCTTATGCTCAATGCCCGGGTTGTCCAGACCGGCACCGGCACCTATGCACTCGTCGAGCGGAATGTTGCCGAAGATGCTCATCCAGATACTCGACGGCGAAGTGTTGGCAATTCCCATCTCGCCAATGCAGAGAATCCGGCAGCCCTTAGCCACGCAATCGTCCACAAGATCGCATCCCACCTCTATGGCACGGCAGAGCTCCTCCTCGCTCATGGCCGGCTCGTGCAAGAAATTGCGTGTGCCACGCGCAATCTTGCGGTTAATGATGCCATCAACTCCGCTCAAGTCGTAGTCAACACCCACGTCAACAATGCTCAGGTCGAATCCGTGCTGCCGGCAGAACATATTCACACCCCCGCCGCCTCGGGTGAAGTTAATCATCTGCTGCCAGGTCACCTCACGGGGCGACACGCTCACGCCCTCACGCTCTATGCCATGGTCACCGCCCAAAAGCAGATGGCACGGATGATGCAGTGCTGGTGACAAAGTGTGCTGAATCAGGCACATCTGCAGAGCCAGTTCTTCGAGACGCCCCAGCGCCCCCTTGGGTTTGTTAAGGTGGTCAATTTTCGCCTGTGCGCTCTCGGCGAGCGACTTATCCGTGTGATTTATCTTGAACTCCCTCATTTTATCTTCACTGCTATTCCTGAAACCATAAGGATCACCTCATCGGCACGGCTTGCGATATACTGGTTCATCCAGCCCTCAAGGTCGGTAAACTGGCGTTGCACGGCATCAGTACTCACGCCGCCGCTGCCTATTTCGTTGGTAACAAAGATGAACGTGGCGTTCTGGTCGATCAAGCGGTCAAACTCACGCTTGGCTGCCTCGAGCGTCTCGTCCACATTCTGATTCTCAAAGAAGAAATTCGTGAGCCACAGTGTCACGCAGTCTATCACCGTCACACGGCCGCTCAGATTGTGCCGCGAGAGATATTTCTCCTCTTCGATGTTGGTCCATTGCGGTCCACGTCGTTCCTGGTGCAGCCTCACGCGTTCGCGGAATTCCTCATCCCACACGTGCGCCGTAGCCACATACACGGGATTCGGGCTCAGGGACAGAGCCAGTTCCTCGGCTTTACGGCTCTTGCCGGAGCGTTGGCCGCCGGTTATCAAGATTATCTTACCCATAACACTAAATAACTATCTTCAATATTCCACCATGGGGCACCAAGTAATCCCATGCCGAATCCTCATCGTATAAACCGGCATATAGTCCCGCGCTGATAAGAACACCGCCATGAGAGAAAATCACCACGCGGCGGAAGTCCTTTTGTCTCAATTCATCCATAAACTGCGCTACGCGGGCATAAAGCTGCGGGAAACTCTCGCCACCCGTTGTGGATTGGTTCATGTAGTCATCGTACCATTCCTTGAGGTGCGGGTCTTTAATCTCATCGTAGAGATGCATCTCCCAGTCGCCCATGTTCATCTCCTTGAGGCGGTCGTCGCAGATGGCATCGGGGAAACCGCAGAATGTCGCCAACTTACGTGCACGGGTCAATGGCGAAGTGAATGCCGCGTCGAAGGGGAAATGCTTCCGAAGATTGCCCAGGGTTTCGGCAGCTTCCTGTTCAAAGGTGTCCCGCACAGGCACGTCGGTCCATCCATAGCACGTTCCCTTGGGGACGTCAACGCTTGTATGCCGCACTAAAATCACCTCCATATCATCCTCTGAACATTAACGAAGCCGCAATCACGTAAACCGACAGTTCAACCAGCAGACACACAGCACCGCAGCAGTCGCCGGTGTACCCACCCAGCCGCCTGCGGATGAACAGGTACAGGAAATACATTATCACGTAAGGAATCACAATGACATAATACCACGTTATCTCGGTCAATATCAGCAACGGCAGCACGGGTAGAAGTCCCTGAAGAAACAGTCCTATTACCGCTGGCATGGAGAATTTGCGATAAACCGTCTTGTTCTTCGACTCTTCCTCTCTGCGGGCATAGGGCAGCATCATCACAAGCTGGCTCGAT
>JAGCVR010000053.1 GCA_017962285.1 Muribaculaceae bacterium
CAAATCGGAAGCATAGAATGTGGGAATAAAGGCCTTGTTTTTCGCAAACAATTGGTTCACATATTCACCGGGGGTGAGATGTTCATCATAAAGCGTACGTGCCACATCCATGCCGTCGATTAGTTCTCCGTCTTCATCACCTTTGGCCTTGCGATTACTCTTGTAACCACGCTTCTTATTTATCATTAAAAGTACGCGGGAGAAGTCTTCAAGGGAAATTTCTTCTTTCGCGGCTTTGGCGCGAAGACGAAGCGTGCTGAAAGTGCTACCTTGTCCTTGTTCTGATAAAATAGTTTCGTCGTTTATAAACCTATGTTTCTTTAATAGCGAAATGAGATAATTTCTGCGTTGTTGATAACGTTTCAGGTTACGGCGCATACCACGCTTTTGGGTTCGTGGTGATGTTGACGCTTTTCCTTTTTCAAAATCCGTGCGCTCATCAGTCGACAATGGATTTACACGCACACCAAGTTTCAAAATAGATGATGTCTCATTTGGATTTTCTGCCTGGTTCACTACAGCCCATCCTATGCTGGTAGTACCAAGGTCAAGACCTAAAATTCTCTTCATGATTATTTGGAATTTGAATAGTTTTCAATTTGATTTTACAAATTTATTATTTTTTATTTGGATTTTTAGATTTTCTTCGTAAATTTGCAGTACAATTTTGAAGCAATTCACAATAAGGAAGAATTTCCGTTGTGAAAACATCAAGAGCGGGACTCCGGCCTCGTTCTTTTTTTGTGCTGTCATGAGGAATTATAATTCACGCAGTTCATAATTCTCTTTTTTATTGTCTTTTTTTCGGGGCAGAATTTCTGCGGTGCAAAGATAGGGGGTCAGAATGCCACATTCGTTCCCATGGCAGACAATTTTTGTTAAAAATATGGATGGGCGAAAAGAAACCGCGAATTACCTGCTTAAGAGGAAGTGAAAGGGTGAAGTTAAAGAATGAAGTAAAAGGAGAAGTAAACGAGCTTCGCTCGTGGTGATAAGGCCTGACCGCATCTCAGACGCAGCATCACCGCCAGCGATAAGCGCAATACTTCAGATAAATCAGAAAAACCTTTAGCTCACGGGTGGACTCAAAGCGTAAGTCGGACGAAGAACGGTGCGCGGTGGCGAAGCCATTGAGATCCACCGTAATCCGTAGTTTGTTCTATTCTGTCACCCTTTCAGGGTTCTGCATGTTTTGGCATCCTCATTACGGGGGTTGACACCCCCGCCTGTGTTCTGTCAGGGCTACGCCCTTCCTGCGCCAAAGCGCATTACTTCCTTTTCTCTGGGCAGTCCTGCCTGCTGCAGGAGTGGGCGAGGGGGCAGCCGGCACATTGCGGCGGCATATTCCCCTCACGCCGGTGGCGGCGGATGGTGCGCACAATCATCACCACGGCAGCTGCCGCAGCCACAGCCACGACGAGCAAGGCGATTGTCAGTTGGACTGCGTGGCTCATTTATCTGTGGGTTTGGCAAAAGTTTTAGCGACGAGGGTCCGCAGGCGTGCGGGAGTGAGGTCGGCAGGGTACTGCTCAAACGGCAGCACCAGCGTGCAGCCGTTGCGGTACTCGGAGCAGCCGTAGGCACGGTTGCCTTTCAGCAGATGCCCGCGTCCGCACACGGGGCAGGGGAGTTCCTCCACGCTCTTGATGCGCGGGGCACGCGGCTTCTTCGCCTTGTCTCCGGCGGGCTTCCCCGGCGGTTTGTCGGGCTCCACGGCGATGGCGCTGCCCGTGTTGTCGCGCAGCACGCTGAGCACGATGTCGCTGACCATCGTCTTGAGTTCGTCGAGAAACTGCTGGGCGCTGAATTCGCCGCGCTCAATCTTGCGGAGCTTGTTCTCCCACAAGCCGGTGAGCTTTGCCGACTTGAGAAGCTCGTTCTTGATGGTGGCGATGAGCTGCTCACCGGCGGGGGTAGCCTCGAGGCTCTTGCGCACCTTGGTGATGTAGCGCCGCTTGAACAGCGTCTCGATGATGGCGGCGCGGGTGGAAGGACGCCCTATGCCATTTTCCTTCATGGCGTCGCGCAGCTCCTCGTCGTCGATGGCGCGTCCTGCCGTCTCCATGGCACGGAGCAGGGTGCCTTCGGTATAGGGCTTGGGCGGCTGCGTGGCTTTCTTCAGCAGCGACGGCTCGTGTTCGCCGCTCTCGCCCTCCACGAACAACGGCATCGACTGGTTCTCGTCGTCGCCGGCGCTCTGGTCGGCATCGGCCTTGTCCTTGGCGAATATCACGCGCCAGCCTTCCTTGAGAATCTGCTTGCCGGTAGCGCGGAATTCGTGCTCGCCCACATGCGCCATCACGGTGGTGGTGGAGAATTCGCAGTCGGGGTAGAACGCGGCGATGAACCGCTTGGCAATGAGGTTATAGACAAGTTTCTCGTCGCGCGAGAGTGCCACGGTCTGCGGCTCCACGTTGGTGGGGATGATGGCGTGGTGGTCGGTAACCTTGGAGTTGTCGAACACCTTCTTGCTTTTCGGCAGCTTGGCGCCCAGAATGGGCTGAGTGAGGGCAGAGTAGGGCGTCATGGCCTTCAGGATGTCGGGCACCTTGGCGTAGATGTCTTCACTCAGGTAGGTGGTATCGACACGCGGATAGGTGGTTACCTTTTTCTCGTAGAGCGACTGAACGAGCTGCAGCGTCTGGTCGGCACTGAACGAGAATTTGCGGTTGCACTCCACCTGTAGGCTGGTGAGGTCGAACAGCCGCGGCGGCGCTTCCTTACCGTTCTTTTTGCTGATGTCGCCTATGGTGAGAGGCATGCCCTTAATCTGTTCTATCACCTGGTTGGCTTCGGCTTCGGTCTTGAAGCGGCCGCGGGTGGAGTTGAAAGTGGTGTCACGATAGAGTGTCTTGATTTCCCAGTAGTCTTCGGGGACGAAGTTGCGGATTTCGTGCTGGCGCGCCACGATAAGCGCCAGCGTGGGCGTCTGGACACGACCGATGGACAGCACGTTCTGCCCGTAGCCGGTGCGGTACTTGAGGGTGTAGAGACGTGTGGCGTTCATGCCCAGGATCCAGTCGCCAATGGCACGCGAAAGTCCGGCATAGTACAGGTTGTTGAATTTCTCGGCAGGCTGCAGCGACGAGAATCCCTCGCGGATGCTCTCGTCGGTGAGCGACGAAATCCACAGCCGCTTCACCGGCTTCTGGCATCCGGCTTTCTGGTACACCCACCGCTGAATGAGTTCTCCTTCCTGCCCGGCATCACCGCAGTTTATCACCTCGTCGGCACCGGCAATGAGGGTTTCAATCACATGGAACTGTTTCTTAATGCCTTCGTCTTCAATGAGTTTTATGCCGAAACGGTCAGGGATCATGGGCAATGCGCCCAGGCTCCACCGTTTCCAGAGGTCGGTGTAGTCGGCAGGCTCCTTCAGGGTGCAGAGGTGTCCGAAAGTCCAGGTCACCTGGTAGCCGTTGCCTTCGTAATAGCCCTCGTGGCGGTCATTGGCACCGAGCAGCCGGGCGATGTCGCGAGCTACACTGGGTTTCTCTGTTACGCATACTTTCATTGTTCTTTCTTTTTAGTAAACGAGTAGACGAGTAAACGAGTTAACGAGCTATTACTTTTTCTTTTTTAAGTTAACAAGTAAACGAGTTGACAAGTAAACGAGCGGATGCTTTTTAGATGACGAGTAAACGAGTTAACAAGTTGACGAGCTATTACTTTTTCTTTTAGTTAACGGGGTTTGGCGATTTCTTGCGAGCGGTCATTCTCCGAGCTTCAGCCGTTTTGCCTCGTTCCACAGTTCTTCCATTTCATTGAGCGTCAAATCGTTGATACGTCGTCCTTCGAGTTTTGCTTTAAGTTCTATATGATTGAAGCGAGCGATGAATTTGCGGTTGGTCTTCTCCAACGCGTTATCGGGTCGCACGCCGTAGAGCCGCGCGGCGTTCACCACGGCAAAGAGCAAATCGCCAAACTCCTTTTCGCGATCCACCTCGTGTCCTTCGGTGAGTTCGCGCTCCACTTCCGCCATCTCTTCACGCACTTTCTGCCACACGTCGTCGCGGTTCTGCCAGTCGAAGCCCACGTGGGCGGCCTTTTCCTGAATGCGCTCCGCCTTGATGAGCGAGGGGAGCGAAACGGGCACGCCGCCGAGAACGGTCTTGTTGCCGTCCTTCTCGCGCAGTTTAATCTGTTCCCACTTGTCGAGCACGTCGTTGGCGTTGTCGGCATGGTCGGTGCCATAGATGTGCGGATGGCGGAAAATGAGCTTGCGGCGAAGCGCGTCGCACACGCTTGCGATGTCGTAGTCGCCGGTTTCCTCACCGATACGCGCATAGAGCACCACATGGAGCAGCACGTCGCCCAGTTCTTTCTCAATGTTCTTCTTGTCATCGCTCAGAAGTGCGTCGGCAAGCTCCATCGCTTCCTCTATGGTGTTGGGGCGGAGGCTCTCGTTGGTCTGCACCGAGTCCCAGGGACAGCGTTCACGGAGCGTGTCCACCACCTCGAGCAGTTCTTCCAGAGCCTTGAGCCTCTTGTTTCTTATTTCCTCAGTCATGTTTGAAATTTATTTAATCAGTGCTTTTGCCCATTCCGGAATTTCTTCAGTGTATTGCTTGATTAATTCTCCGTTGATTGTGCGATAGAGCAACTTAGGCAACTGATTGTCAACCGAATTATCATAAACATATGCTCTATCAACAAAAGAGAGCGCTTCCTCTGCATTAACAAGAGACTTGTAATAACGAGATATTACTTTAGAGATTTGTACTTCGTGTCCCCCATTAATATATCGCTGTGTAATACGGGCAACGTTTATTGATGGGTCCGATGTGCAAACATAAAAAAAACGAATAAAAAAGCCACATTCTTTTGCACTACGGAGAAACGCCAACTTTTCAGCAGAAGAAAACACCGTCTCAAAAACGAAATTCTGCCTGTTTTTTAAACATTCGTAACGGATTTCTGTAGCTTTCTTAGCTGCTTTAATTACAGCCTCTTCCGAATTCCAATCACCAAAAGTCTCTTGTGCAATGTTATCAGGATTGATATAAACACTATCTTCCGCCCACTCGTTAGCAAGTAGTTGGATTGTGGTAGTAGTTTTGCCCGAACCGTTTGGCCCGGCAACTACGCATAAAGTTGGTTTCCTGTCAGGCATTGGTTTTAATATATCTGTTTGCTCTACGTTTCTCAATTTCATTCTTTGCCATTTGAAGCCTACGCTTTTTCTCGGCTTCAGCCTTAGCGGTTGATTCCCGCGCCATAGCTGCAAAACCTTCCATTAAAGCGTGCAGCATTTCGTCTGAGGGCTCTTCTGACGAGTTTAAGCGATATTTTTTATGCTTTTCTTTCATTGTTTGGATTTTTATTTGTGAGACAAAGTTAGCAATTTTCCGTGAAACTTACGCTCCATGTTGCTTTATTTATCGAGTGCCTTGAGGAGGAAGCTCATGAACTTTTCCACATTCTCGTCGTAAGCCACCGGCCCGGAGATGAGTTCACCCTCGGGGTTAAGCACCACATAGAACGGCTGTGAATTGGAGTTGAACTTGTAGCGCTGCAGATAGCTCCATTTGTCGCCCACGGTGCTGAGTTTCACCTGTTTCCCGTTTTCTTCCACATAGACGGGGCTATCGAGACGAGAGCGGTCGTCCACCATCAGCGTGATGGTGATGAACCTGTCGTGAATGAGCGAGCTCACGTCATCACGGCTCAGCACGGCACCTTCCATTTTGCGGCAATTAACACATCCGTAACCTGAGAAATCAATGAACACGGGTTTGCCGGTCTTCGCCGCCTCTGCCATTCCACTGTCGAAATCGTCGAAAACCACCGCAGCTTCGCCGTTCAGGTTAAAGTCCTGCGTGGTCATGGGCGGGACAAATGCGCTTGTGGCACGCAGCGTAGCGCCCCAGAGACCGGGAAGAAGGTAAGCTGTAAAAGCCAGCGACGCCAGCGCAAGGAACAACCTGATTACCCCCAGTTCCTTCACTTCATCGTCGTTCTTGAAACGAATCAACCCCAACAAATACAATCCCAGGGCTCCGAATATCACTATCCACAGCACGATAAACACCTCGCGGTCCAGTATGTGCCAGCCATAGGCGAGGTCCGCCACGGAAAGGAACTTAAGCGACAACGCCAGTTCCACAAATCCGAGCACCACTTTCACGGTATTCATCCAGCCTCCGGAACGAGGCAGTTGCTTCAGCCACGAAGGGAACAGCGCAAAAAGCGTGAAAGGGAGTGCCAGCGCCAATGCAAACGCAAACATACCCACCGCAGGAGCAAGCGTGGAGCCACTGCTCGCAGCCTCGACCAGCAACGTGCCGATAATGGGGCCGGTACACGAGAACGACACAATGACAAGCGTGAACGCCATGAAGAATATGCTCACTATGCCGGTGGTGCGCTCGGCGCGCTCATCCATGCGGTTGCTCCACGATGACGGCAGCTTGATTTCGAATGCACCGAAGAAAGAAAGGGCGAACACCACAAGCAGAAGGAAGAACACAATGTTGCACACGGCATTAGTGGCAAGATTGTTCAGCGCGTCAGCACCGAAGATTGCGGTGACCAAAAGCCCCAGCAACAAATATATCACAATGATGGCGACACCGTAAGTTATGGCACTCGCCACAGCGCGTCGCCTGTTCTCGCTCTTTTTCAGAAAGAAACTGACGGTGAGCGGTATGATGGGCCACACACACGGGGTGAGCAGAGCCAGGAGTCCTCCGAGGAAACACGCGAAGAAAACATACCACAGCGAATTGCCATCGGTGCTGCTGCCGGTGGGAGAATTGCCGTCGGAATAGGTTACGGGCGCCCACAATTTGTCATGTGAGACTGTAACGGGGTCTGATGCGGCAAGCGTGCTGTCTTCGTCATTCCGGCTCTCTTCCTGAACGACATCCGATTCATTTTCATTTTTCTTTTTCTGCACTGTGCCGCTGAACGAGAACGGTTCCGTGGACGGAGCATTGCACTCGCGGTCGTTGCACGTCATGTAGCGAAGATTTCCCGATATGCTGTATTTTTCACCGGTAACCTCGAATTTCTGACTCAGGGTGACAGATTTCTCCCACCAGCTCAGGTCCATGTCGAACACATCGTCATGCACACGCGTCGGCGCAGGCGAAGACTTCAGTTCGCCTGTAAGCTTAACACCCTTTGTGTTGTCCCATTCCACAGAGAGCGGAGTGGGACCGCCAGCAGGCAGTTCATTTGAGTAAACATGCCAGCCATTGTCGATTGTGGCGGTGAAGGTGATTACGCCTTGCGAGTCATCGGTCATGGCCGCACGGCTCTGCCACTTGGCATGATGCGCAACCTGCGCCACCACAGCCATTGAGATTAACAACGAGAATGCTATTGTCAGTAATCGTTTCATCGGGAAATTTCTCTTCAAAGGTTCACAAAGTCTTTGCAAAAATACTAAAAAATAGCATAACCAGCAATTTCCAGTAGAGTTCTATTTCATTAAATGAATTTGCTTAACGTTAAAGAGTGGTAAAATGCAGTTAAATGTGATTGATAATTGGAGATTATTTCTTAAATTTGCAAGTTATTAATGACAATTTATGGCAGTACCCATTTTAGACAAAAACGATATCAGCAAGCTGCGCAGTCACATTGAGCAGGCGCAGCGTATTGTTATCACTTGCCACAAATCGCCCGACGGCGACGCGTTGGGGTCATCGCTTGCCCTGTACTCTTTATTCCAGGCTATGGGTAAGCTGGTCAACATCATAACGCCCGACATGCCGCCGCGCCAACTGAATGACTTGCCACTGATTTCCAGAATCACCATAAACTCACAAAACGAAGTTCTCGCAAAGGCAATCGTAGAGCGTGCCGACTTGATATTCTGCCTCGACTTCAACGCTCTCTATCGCATTGACCGGCTGGGTGACACCATCGACAAAGCAACGGCTGTAAAAGTCCTCATCGACCATCACATGGGACCCGACATTGCCTGCGACATCATGTTCTCATTCCCGCTGATGTCATCAACATGCGAGCTTGTCTATTATGTGATTCGCGATCTGGGATATAAGCGGCTGATGAACCGCACCATTGCGCAATGCCTTTACGTGGGAATGATGACCGACACGGGTAATTTCACATTCAACAGCGATTATCCCGAGATTTACCAGGTCATAGCCCATCTTGTGAGTTTCAACATCGACAAGGAATGGCTCTATAACCTGGCGATGAACACGTTCAGTGCCGACTGCCTGCGCCTTCGCGGCTATGCAATTAATGAAAAGATGCAGATTTACGAGCAGCAGCACGCTGCAGTCATATCTCTCAACAAAGACGAACTGACCAGATACAACTATCACAAAGGCGACACCGAAGGTCTGGTAAACAAGCCTCTTTCCATTCCGGGAATCACCATGTCGATTTTCGTACGTGAAGACAACGATAACATCAAGATATCCTGTCGCTCGAGAGGGGACAGGTCGGTGGAGGAAATCTGCCGACTGCATTTCGGCGGTGGCGGGCATCTGAATGCCGCCGGTGGTGAATACTACGGACCGATGGACGATGCCTTGGCATTAATCGACAAAATCATTAAAGAACTCAAATATTAAAATAACTGTCACTGAGATGAAAAATATAAAATCATTACTCTACGCTTTGTGCATGATACTATTCGCTACATCGTTTGTCGGTTGCAACGAATCCAAGAGTTATGCCGAACTGCTCAACGACGAGCGTCATGCCACAAACTCATTTCTTGCCAACTACCGCATAGTAAACGAAATCCCTGCCGACTCTGTCTTTGAGACCGGTGAAAATGCACCGTTCTACAGGATTGACCCCGACGGTCAGGTTTATATGCAGGTGGTGAGCATGAAACGCCATCGCGACGACCCCGCCAAATACAACGACCCAATCTATTTCCGTTATATGCGCTATGACCTCCTGTCGTGGTACACCAGCGGCATTTGGGAAGGAGAGGGCAACGCAACCGAGATGAGCCTTGCCTCCACATATTTCATGTTCTCCAACTTCTCATCGGCAGCATCGGCACAATATGGTTATGGAATCCAGCTGCCGCTCACGCTTATCGGGGTGGACAGCGAAGTGAACATTATCGTTAAGTCGCAATATGGCAAATCGGACGAAATATCCTATGTCCGTCCATTCTTGTACAGGATTCGCTATTTCCGCAGCAAGATATAATATTTGCCCGACTTGACACCAGTCCTCAACTTGAATACTCACAAACAAAAACATAATTATGGCTTTAATTAAATCTATCTCTGGAATTCGTGGCACAATAGGTGGTCCCGCAGGCGACGGACTTACGCCACTCGACATAGTTAAATTCACAAGTGCTTACGCCACTTTCATTCGCCGCAACACCACAAACGCGTCGAACGTGATTGTCGTTGGACGCGATGCCAGGTTATCCGGACGCATGGTCCTTAACCTGGTCACCGGCACACTCACAGGCATGGGGTTTGACGTGGTGAACATAGGACTTGCCACGACACCCACCACAGAGCTTGCCGTGGTTGAAGAGAAGGCTTGCGGAGGCATCATCATCACCGCTTCGCACAACCCCAAGCAATGGAATGCGCTTAAACTGCTCAACGAGCACGGTGAATTCCTCAACGATGCCGAAGGCAAGGAAGTGCTCCGCATTGCCGATGCCGAAGAATTTGAATATGCCGAGGTTGATGCGCTGGGACGTGAACAGAAGAACTACACATATCTCCGCCGCCACATTGAATCTGTGCTGGCGCTGAAACTGGTGGATGTGGAAGCAATCAGGAGAGCCAATTTCACTGTGGCAGTTGATGCCGTGAACAGCATTGGCGGCGTTGCCATCCCCAAACTGCTTGAGGCTCTTGGTGTGAAAAACGTGGTTAAACTGTTCTGCGACCCAACCGGCAATTTCGGGCACACTCCCGAACCGATTCCGGAGAATCTCACGGCCATCAGCGACTATATGAAACAGGGCAAGGCAGATGTGGCATTCGTGGTTGACCCCGATGTGGACCGCCTGGCGATTATCATGGAGAACGGCGAGTTCTTCGTGGAAGAATACACACTGGTGTCGGTTGCCGACTATGTGCTTTCGCACACTCCCGGCGCAACGGTAAGCAACCTGTCGTCGTCACGTGCCCTGCGCGATGTCACCATGAAACATGGCTGCCAATACACCGCTGCAGCAGTGGGCGAAGTGAACGTCACCACCGAAATGAAACGTACCGGAGCCGTGATTGGCGGCGAGGGAAATGGCGGAGTCATTTATCCCGAACTCCACTACGGTCGCGACGCGCTCGTGGGTGTGGCACTGTTCCTCACACTGCTGGCAAAGAGCGGAATGAAAGTCAGCGAACTTAAAAAGACTTATCCGCAGTACAGCATTGCCAAGACCAAACTCCAGCTCACCCCCGAAATGGATGTGGATGCCATTCTGGAAGCCGTAAAAGAGCATTACAGGAACGAGCAGCTCACCACCATCGACGGTGTGAAAATTGACTTCGCCGACGGATGGGCACACCTGCGCAAGAGCAACACCGAGCCCATAATCCGCATCTACAGCGAAGCCCACACGATGGAAGAAGCCGAGAAACTTGGCAACGACGTGAAACAAATTGTGCAGCAACTCTGCAACAAATAAACGGAAGTATAAAGAGAATTAACGTGATGCGCCAAATCAAGCATGTTGGCGCATCTTTTTTTTATTTCCGTCAATTAGACGCCGCAATCCGGGTTAGAGGATGTCTGATTGCGAGGATTGTTTGGGGATAAAAATGGTAGTTCTCGCCCGAAGAGTTCGAGGCGGGGCTGCAGCAGGAGCGTGAGCAATATGTGCAGCAGCAGATGGACGAGGCTGCCCTTGCCGAGTGGCGTGAGCGCAACCCCGAGGCTGCAGCGGTGCAGCCGAACACCCAGCAGGAGAATGGAGGCACGGCTGCGAACACCCAGCAGGGTGGCGCACAGTTGCCGAAAGGATATGTGGAAGGCGCGCCGGAGGCGTTTGCCCCCGACATGGGACTTGTGGTGCGTGATGACGACGGCACCGAGAAGAAGGCTGTTGTACAGAGAATGGTGCGCATGGAGGGCGGCGACTTTGTCACAGATCCGGAAGGAAACATTGTGGAAATCTACGGGGATAATGAAAAAGATTTCCGCCATATTCACAAGAACCAGCTTGCCGAGAGAGTGGTGGGCTGGAAGACGTTGCTGCAGGATGGCGAGCAGGATGGTGAAGATGCCGGAGGCGGGAACGAGATCACATCTCGTCCTACGCAGACAACACCCACGGCACAGACAGAGGAGACAGAGAATGACAACGTGGAGACTGTGGATACTGAGCTTCCTGATGATACGGAGCAGGTGGTTACGCCGATGCCGACGGTGAAGGTGGGCAATGGTAAGAACGCCCACGATGAGCCGGACTTTGTGGGAGCCGGTGCAGAGCGCAGCTTCCATTTCATCACCGAGGAGAGCGGATTGCCCAAGGAAGTGCAGGCCCAGCTTGTGAACAACGGCGTGGCGGATGCCCAGGCTAAGGTGGAGAGGGCGAACAAAGCCAAGGACAAGGTGACGCTGGAAGGTACGAACTATGGCAAGTACATGGCCGACATGGCGGCCGCCGAGGCAGAGATAGCCGCCGCGAAGAACGAGCTTGCTGTGTGGAACGAAATCAAGGCGCGCTATGACGCGCTGCGGAACGCCGAGCGAGCAGCCGCCGAAGCGGAGCAGGCAGTTAAGAACCAGGCGCTTTATGAAGAAGCCATGGAGCGTGAGCGCCGTGAGAAGGAAGAGCGCGAGCGTGAGAAGGCAGCCCAGGCAAGGGCGCTGGAGCGTAGAAAAGGTGAAGGCTCTGAACAGAGCGGCTCTGTTGAAGCAGGCGATAGTGGAAGCACAGGAGCAGCAGGAGCTGGAGGCA
>JAGCVR010000054.1 GCA_017962285.1 Muribaculaceae bacterium
CCTCGCTGCTTCATCTCGCTGTCGATGGCACGAGCCACCACGTCGCGTGGGGCGAGCGAAAGGCGTGGGTCATATTTCTGCATGAACTCTTCGCCGGCAAGGTTGCGAAGCACTGCTCCGTAGCCTCGCATGGCTTCGGTGATGAGAAATGCCGGGCGGTCGCCTGGATGATACAGCGCGGTGGGGTGGAACTGAACGAATTCCATGTCCTTGACCGTGCCTTTGGCGCGATAAACCATGGCGATGCCGTCGCCTGTTGCAACGAGCGGATTGGTCGTGGTCTGATATACCGAGCCGATGCCGCCTGTTGCCATCAGCGTAACCCGCGACAGGAAAGTGTCAACGCTTCCGGTCTCCTGGTTCAGCACATAGGCGCCATAACATTCTATGTCTTTTGTGCGTCGGGTAACTATCTTGCCCAGATGGTGCTGGGTGAGGATTTCCACTGCGAAGTGGTTCTCAAAGATGTCGATGCTGCCGTTGGCCTTTACTGCTGCAATAAGCGATTGCTGAATCTCGTGGCCGGTGTTGTCGGCATGGTGAAGGATACGAAACTCGCTGTGGCCTCCCTCACGGTGAAGGTCGAAGGTTCCGTCCTCATTCTTGTCGAAGTCCACGCCCCACGAAATAAGCTGGCGTATCTGTTCCGGGGCTTCGGTCACCACCTTCTTCACAGCTTCGGGGTCGCTGAGCCAGTCGCCGGCCACCATTGTGTCGTGAATGTGTTTGTCGAAGTTGTCAACGAGCAGATTTGTAACACTTGCCACACCGCCTTGAGCCAGGTCGGTGTTGGCTTCGTCGAGTGTTGACTTGCAAACCAGAGCCACGCTGCCGGTCTTTGCCACCTTCAGTGCGAAGCTCATTCCAGCCACACCCGAACCAATAATGAGGTAATCGTATCTTTTTACCATAACAGTGCTTTTTAGTTCACTACAAATTTACGCAGAATTTTCGTAATGACAAAAATTTTTATACCTCATACTTGGGGCGAAAGTTGAGTCTTGGCAGCAAGTTCCAGTTTTTTCTCCCGTTCCCTGCGGAAAGAGTTGAATGTTTCATAGACATCCGCCATTGCCGTGCTGGCACTCTCCACTTCCCGCTGATACAGTGCCGCCGAGTTGCCCGTGTTTAGACCTTTTCCGCGAAGCGCTCCGCTCACCCCGCTCACGTCTTCGAGCATCTTCAGCTGCAGCTGTATCATCTCAAACGCTCCAATGTCGGTGATGTTGGCGGAGATTTGAACGGGTTTGTCGCCGCTGGCAGCTGGCAGGTAGGGGATGACTCCGTTGCTCTTGCTCCACACTCGCCTCACGTCATTCCACGAGAATCCGTCGGGCAGCGTTCCTTCGGGGTAAAGCAGCACGCCCTTTGCCGTTGCCGACAGAATGTGGTCGATGAGTGTTATGAGCCTGTTCACATACTTCTGCTGGTCAATCACATCTTCCACCATGGAATGAACTTCGCTGTCGGTCAGGGGGTAGAACTTGAACACAAACGGATGGCTGCCGGTGTTTTTCGGCGCGTCGTATTCAGTAAGCAGGTCTCCCATCGGAGAAAACCAGCGGCAGTGCCAAGTGTTTTCCACATCCCAGTAAGTCTCGGTGTCTTGCCTGATGTCCCGTTTCCTCATCGGCGTGAACGGCTCCACTTTCTTTGCTCCGCTTTTACGGTCCACGCTCACCATGACTTCATGGCTCTCAAGAGTCCACACTTCAATGGCGCGGCACTTGTTGCCGTGAGTGTGCCAGAAGTCGGTGCCGCTCTGGCTGTCGGCGCCAAGCCGCGTGGCACATTCGGCGGCGCGCAGTTCGGCGTTGTCGCTGTAGAGGCTCCTTATCCATTCGGCGCGTCGGCGATTTCCTCCTGCCGTGAGGCGGAGCAGTTCCGACACGCTCAGGTCGTGCAGTTCGCCCACAATCTCGCAGTCGCGGCAAAGCGGGTCGCTTATTGCGTTCACAAAGAATTTGTTCAGGTTCACGTTCCTTACCTCCACGTCCCCTCGGCTGAATCTGCCGGAAGAGTCCACGCGCTGAACGCAGCTTCCGGAAATCAGGAATTCCTCAAAACACCGGCAGTCGAGCTCGTTCAGCACATTGCGGTCAATCTTCGGATTGCCGGTCTTTGCATCTTCTTTACCGAGCGCCTCGCTGCGAAACCGTCCCACGATGCTCTTCACCAGATGACGGATAAGGTTATTTGTGATGGGAGCATCGCCTCCCGCGCAGTATCGCTCCCATTCCGTAACCCTTTGTCCGTCATGGTCAACGGTTAAATCGCCCCACTGGTCTCCATAGGTGAAACGTTTGTTGCGCAGGCGCGAACGGCGCAGTTCGCTTCCGCCGAGCCAAGTTCGGTACGCTGCTCTCAACACCGAGAGATTGCGTTCTTCCCGGGAATTACCTTCGCTGATATTCCCAAAATCCTTAAATAGTTTCCTGTTTTTCATAGCACTGAATTTTTTTGTTTTTCTTTTCGGCAAAATTACTCCTGCCCGTTGGCCGCGTCAATGTTGTTTTCGCCAAATCCGCTTCATTGGGCTGCAAATGGCGAAAAATAACCTAATTACTTGTGGAATTTGCCTTAAATCACTAATTTTGTGCGAATTTTTAATAGAAATCAACATCATAAAACAAAAAGATATTAAAGAAATGATTTATCCAATTCTTACACCCGAAGAAGCTGCCGAATTCGTCCAGAATGGTTTTAACGTGGGCGTTTCGGGATTTACTATTCCCGGTAATCCTAAGGTGGTGCCTCCTGCAATAGCTGCTAAGGCACGCCGCGAACACGACGCTGGTCGTGAGTTTAGAATCAATCTTTTCAGCGGTGCTTCCACCAACGACTACACCGATGGCGAACTTTCACGTGCCCATGCACTGAATTTCCGCACACCTTACCAGTCGCTTCCAGAACTCAGAAAGCATATCAATGCCGGTGAGCTGCACTACAACGACCGTCACCTCAGCGAACTCGCACAGGAGTTCCGTTATGGATACTACGGCAAGATGGATGTCGCCATCATTGAGGCGCAGAGCATCAGCGACGACGGCGAAATCGTGCTCGGTACCGCCGTGGGTAACAGCCCCACATGGCTTAAGGTTGCCGACAAGGTCATAATTGAACTTAACGACCAGCTGCCTGAAACCATCCGAGGCCTGCACGATATCTATCTTCCAGCCGATCCTCCCGCACGCAGGGAAATACCCATTTATCACGCAAGCGACCATGCCGGCGTACCTACGGCTCACGTTGACCCCAGCAAGGTGCTGGGAGTGGTGAAGACTTCTATGCCTCTCGGCAAGAGCGAACCGTTCACACCGGTTGACGAGACGACGAGGAAAATCGGCGAAAACGTGTGCGCTTTCCTCATAAATGAGATGAAAAACGGACGTATGCCCAAGTCGTTCCTGCCGATTCAGAGTGGGGTGGGGAATATCGCAAACGCCGTGCTCGACGCACTTGAGTCAAGTACCGAGATTCCTGCATTTGAAATGTACACCGAAGTGGTGCAGGACAGCGTCCTCAAACTGCTCGAAAGCGGTCGCTGCAAGTTTGCCAGCACTTGCTCCATGACATTCTCGCACGAAGCCATGATGGAATTCTTCGCCGAATCTGAGCATTTGCACGACAAGCTGCTCATGCGCCCCAGTGAAATAAGCAACCATCCCGAGATTATCCGCCGTCTTGGCGTTGTTTCCATGAATACGGCCATCGAGGCCGACCTGTTCGGAAACATCAACTCTTCGCACGTCAGCGGTACAAAACTGATGAACGGAATTGGCGGCAGTGGCGATTTCACCCGCAATGCCTACACTTCCATCTTCATGTGCCCATCGATTAAGAAGGACGACTGCATCAGCACAATCGTGCCCATGGTTACTCACGTTGACCACACCAGCCACTCGGTAGATATTATCGTTACAGACCAGGGTATTGCCGACCTTCGCGGCAAAGACCCCATCCAGGGTGCTTACGAAATCATCGAGCATGCCGCACATCCCGTCTACAGGCCATTGCTCCGCGAATATCTGAAGCTTTGCCAGGGTGGCGGACACATTCTGCTCAATCACGACCTCGCCCTGTCGTTCCATCGCGCACTCATTGCCGATGGCGACATGCGCAAGGCCGATTTCTCCAAATACTTGAAATGAAATACTTTATAGCCGAAAATGGACAACAGGTGGGCCCATTGGAAGAGCATCAGCTGCTCGACCATGGGCTCACTGTGAATTCCCTCGTGTGGCACGAAGGAATGGAACAGTGGGCTCGTGCCGCAACACTGCCAGAACTTCACAGGTTGCTCGGAATCCTTCCCGACGATAAGCCCGTGCCACCCCCAATCAGCGCGCAGGCGGAGCCGCAGCCGATAGTGAAGGGGGAACTTGTGAGTGTCAATCCTCCTTATGTGCAGCAATCGCCTACACCAGTCTATGTTACGACAAAAAGCAACGGTATAGGTCTGGCTGGGTTCATTCTTACGTTGGCTGCCTATTTCCTCTTTTGGATTCCAGGCGTGAACGTTGCATTGGGACTGTCGGGGTTATTACTCTCATTTATAGGTCTTTTCCGCGAGCCTCGCGGTTTTGCTATTGCCGGTTTTGTGATGTCGCTCATCGGCCTCTGGGGAACGTATAAACTGATTTCTTCTCTGGGATTTTTGTGGAATATGGCGATGCCGTCGTTTTTGTAGGATGAAGATTGGGGACATCGATTTGGGGTATCGTCCGGTGATGCTCGCTCCTATGGAAGACGTTACCGACCAGTCGTTCCGACAGATTTGCCGTGAACAGGGTGCCGATATGGTTTACACCGAGTTCGTCTCAGCCGATGCTCTTATTCGCAACATTGCCAGCACTACGCGCAAACTCGCCATCGCTCCTGCCGAGCGGCCGGCTGCCATACAGATTTATGGCAAAGAGCTCGAACCGATGGTTGAGGCGGCTAAAATTGCCGAAAAAGCGCACCCCGATGTTATCGACATTAACTTCGGATGCCCAGTGAAGAAAGTGGCTTCGAAGGGTGCCGGAGCCGGAATGCTCCGGAATATTCCCCTGCTGCTTGAGATTACGCGTGCCGTGGTGAATGCCGTTTCTGTTCCGGTAACGGTGAAGACTCGCCTTGGGTGGGACCACAACAGCAAAAATATTGTCTCGCTTGCCGAGCAGCTTCAGGACTGTGGCATTCAGGCACTTACCATTCACGGCAGGACCCGCTCACAACTCTATGGCGGTGAGGCCGACTGGTCTCTGATTGGAGAGGTGAAAAACAATCCCAGGATGCGGATTCCCATTATCGGCAACGGCGATATCACCGACCCGGTAAAGTTGAAACTTTACTACGACCGCTACGGAGTGGACGGCATCATGGTGGGTCGTGCGGCAATCGGGTGCCCGTGGATTTTCCGTGAGATGAAACAGTATCTTCTTACAGGTGAAATTCCTTCGATTGCTCCGCATGAAAAAATGCGATTAATCCGTCGGCAGATTTCCGAGTCAGTCGGTCGAATCGACGAGTACAGGGGCATTCTGCACATACGTCGCCATCTGGCAGCTTCTCCGCTCTTCAAGGGGATAAGGAATTTCCGTGAAACCCGCATAGCCATGCTCCGTGCCAACACTATGGATGAACTGAACCGGATACTCGACCATATAGAAACCACCTATTTAGCACAATGAAAAAAGTCGCCGTAATAATTCTCAACTGGAATGGCTCGAAACTGCTCCGCCGCTATCTCCACTCGGTAATTGAAAACACAAATGCCGAGATTGCCGATGTTATTGTGGCAGACAATGGCAGCACCGACGAGAGCCGCGACGTTCTGAACTGTGAATTTGCAGGCGTTGAAACACTCCTTTTCACTGAAAATTACGGCTTTGCAGAAGGGTATAACCGTGCCATAGAACAGACACACTACGAGTACACGGTTCTGCTCAACAGCGATGTGCGCACACCCAAGGGGTGGCTTGAGCCGTTGCTCGAATTCATGGAGAAGCATCCGCAGGTTGGCGCTGTTCAACCGAAGCTGCTCCAAGACCGCGACGACGACAAAATGATGTTTGAGTATGCCGGTGCTGCCGGCGGTTTCATCGACCGAAACGGATTTCCCTTTTGCCGTGGTCGCATTTTCGGCGCCATAGAGGAGGACAAGGGGCAATACGATTCCGGCGACCCTATAAGCATTTTCTGGGCTACCGGCGCTTGCCTTATGGTGAGGAGCGAACTCTATCTCCGGCTTGGCGGGCTTGATCCCCGATTCTTCGCTCACATGGAGGAAATTGACCTCTGCTGGCGCATACGCCGCGAAGGCTACGATATATGTGCCGTTACGGCAAGCCATGTCTTTCATCTCGGCGGCGGTTCTTTGCCGCAGGGAAATCCGCGCAAGGTGTATCTCAATTTCCGCTACAACCTGCTTCTGCTTCACAAGAACCTGCCCCAGAAGGAAGGCAGGCGCAAACTCTTCGTCCGCCGTCTCTATGACACGCTGGCGTTTTTCGCCGAACTGGCAAAGTTCCACTTTGGCGGCGCCAAGGCAATCCTGCGTGCCCACCGCGATTTCCGCAAAATGCGCGGTGCCTACACCGATTTCCCATCCCGTGATGTGCGCGACGAGCTGCCGGCTTGCCGGTGCAACATCATCGTGGATTACTACCTCCGTCACCGCCGCGTGTTCTGATTTTTCAGGTTTATTTTCCCCATTTTGCTTGTCTGCTTGTTGCTTGTTAACTTGTTTACTCGTTAACTCGTCAACTTGTTAACTTTTTCTTAAAATTTTGCCATATTTAATTTTTTTTTTATACTTTTGCTTAATTTAATATGAGTTTCGTGCCAGAACCAACCGGCGGAACTAACGTGAAAACTAACCAAATAAACAGATAAACTTCTATGTTAAAACAATTTAGAGTATTTGCAATGATGGCGGCTCTGATGCTGGCCATCGGCATGAATGCGCAGGTAACTACATCTGCTCTTTCAGGTATTGTCAGCGACGAAAACAACGAATCGCTGATAGGTGCCACAGTGACCGCAACGCACACCCCTTCGGGAACGAAGTATCATGCGGTGAGCAACGTGGACGGACGTTTCACCATTCAGGGTATGCGCCCGGGTGGACCCTACACTGTGGAAGTTTCTTACATCGGCTATCAGCCGCAGCAGTTCACCGGCATTCAGCTTGCCCTGGGTAATCCCACCGAGCTTGAGTTCCGCATGACAGCGGGTTCGCAGACCCTCGATGAACTTGTGGTGATGGGCACGGGAGCCGTGCAGCGCCCGGGCGCTTCGCACAACTTTACCGTTGCCGACATCGAGAACACAGCCACAATCAACCGTAACGTGTTCGATGTGGTGAAAAACATGCCGCTCGCGAACAACGCCAAGGGTGGCGGTACTTCGTTCGGCGGCGCAAGCATTCGTTACAACAGTTTCCAAATCGACGGTACTGTGTCGAACGACGTGTTCGGACTCTCGAGCGACGGTGTTAACGGTGGTATGGCAAGCGCCAACCCAATCTCCATGGACGCCATCCAGGAAATCCAGGTGGTGGTGGCTCCGTTCGACGTTCGTCAGAGCGGATTCACCGGCGGTGGTGTGAATGCCGTGACCAAACAGGGTACCAACGAATACCATGCAACGTATTTCACCTACTACAACAACGAGAACTTCTACGGTCGCTACAACGCTGCTCAGGACTATGCCAAGATGAAGCTCACCAAGCAGCACGAAACGCGTATCGGTGGCAACATCAGCGGTCCAATCGTAAAGGACAAGCTGTTCTTCTTCGTGAATGTGGAAAACCACAACTCGGGATATCCTCCAACATACTATCCCGGCGTGCCCAACTATATGAGTGATGCCACCGCACAGGCGATTGCCGACAAGTATAAAGCTGTTACCGGTATCCAGGAAACCTGGGGACCACGCGACGTGAAACGCAATTCGCTCGAGTTCCTCGCACGTCTCGACTGGAACATCAACGACCGTCACCACCTGGCGCTCCGCTATCAGCACGGCGACAGCTACCGTGACTACTCGGGCGCAGGCTACACAAGCTACTACTTCAACAATTCGCTCTATAAGTTCCGCAACGTGACCAACTCGTTTGTGGCTGAGCTCAACAGCAACTTCAACTCAACGTTCTACAATGAGTTCCGTGCCAGCTACAACCGCGTTCGCGACAACCGCGACGTGCCTTATCAGGGACCTACGTTCTGGATCAAGGGTATCCCCAATGAGGTGGACCCGACCAGTGCCGACTATCGCACCAACATCAGCGTGAACATCGGTACTCACTACGTTTCTGGCGTGAACCAGCTCGACCAGGACATCTTCCTGCTCGAAGACAACCTCTCAATCTACAAGGGCAACCACACGTTCACTGTCGGTACTCACAACGAACTCTTCCTGATGAAGAACTACTTCGTTCAGTACTCCAACGGTGAGTGGGTTTACAATACCTACGACGATTTCCTCGCCGACAATCCCAACACGTTCTATTTCCGCTGCATCAATCCCGAGATGACCGGTGGCGAGCTCCGCTGGGCTCCGCTCATCAAGGCCGCACAGTTTGGCGTTTATGCTCAGGACAAGTGGGACGTGAACCGCAACCTGCAGCTCACCTACGGTCTGCGTATAGACGTTCCCGTGATGCTCAATTCGCCCACGGAGAACCCCGAAATGAATGCTTACTATGAGGAGAAGATGATAGAGGCACGCATCGGTACCATGCCTAGCACCAAGGTGATGCTCTCGCCGCGCTTCGGCTTCCGCTGGTTCCTCGACGAG
>JAGCVR010000055.1 GCA_017962285.1 Muribaculaceae bacterium
CATGTTCATGATGATTTCCTGCGGTGTCATTCCGGAGGTTTTGCTCACCACGTTACAGAAGTGCGACAGCGTGAGGTTGGCTTCACGGGCGTAAAAACTGATTTTGTGCTCCTCGCGGTAGTTCTCGAGAGCGAGCTGATAAAACTCTGATACAATAATTTGCTCTCGCGAAGTGGTCTTTGTGGTTTTCAGCACTCCAGTGTTGATGGCATTGCTCATGCTTTCCATGAGAATGTTGAGCACGCTTTGTGCTATGCCGGTGGTCATGAAAATGTCGGGCATTGCGCTTGCTGTGGTGAACAGCGAGAAGAAACCGGAGTAGAATTCACCCATTTCCGGAGTGAGTGAAATAGCCGGGCGCTTGAATATCTCGTTGAGCAGCGGCGACATTATCTTGAAGAAGTTTATCCGCTTGAGAAATGCCGCCGAATAACCGGCAAACGACACCTTGATGTCGTCGCTTACTTCATTCATAAGGAGGAAACTCCCCGGCATCACTATGGCAAAATCGTGTTCGTTTACAACGATATCCTGCAGGTTCACAGACGCTTTCAGAGTACCTTTTTCCACGTAAGCAATGATACAGGTTTCTACTTTGCATGGGAAATTGGCATAGAATTTCAGCAGGTCGGCGCGTATGTCGTCGTACACGAGGAAATCCACAGGTAAGTCGAACTGCGGCAGCTTTTTACCTTTATCAATGTAAAGAGGTGGCTTGTTCATAGACCATCAGTTTGTTTTCGAGAGAAAGAATTTCATTGAATGTGGTGGTGCGTCCCGATTCAGATCTCTTCTTCCACAGGTTTGAGCGGATAGGTGAGGTTCTGGGGCTGAATCTGGTTCAGCACCTCCACCATAAACTTCCTGGCTTCCCATTTTGCCATAGGCAGATTGTGAAGCATATAGTTGCCGCAGTCGCTGGCTGTGGCTCCCGGTATGTCTCCGTCGTAGTCGGCAATAAACTCAAAAGTCTCTTTCATCAAGTCCACGATCTGGCTTGATTCGTAGTCGCCGCGGAGCAACAGGTAATTACCCGTGCAGCAGCCCATTGGTCCCCAATGCAGGATTTTGTCGCCCCAAACAGGGTGATTGCGCAGGAACGTGGAGGCTAAGTGCTCTATCGTGTGCAGGGCAGGCTGGCTCACGGCCGGTTCGCGGTTTGGGAGTTTCATGCGGATGTCGAAAGTGGTAACCGTGCTGTCGCCCACACGGTCTTTTCTCGACACGTAGATTCCGCGAAGCAGTTCGTTATAATTGATAGTGAAACTTGTGTTTTTTTCCATATCTCGAAGTGTTATAATTTGCTTAAAAGTTCTTTTATAATCTGGAATGAATGCTGGGGGGCATCTGCCCAGAAATTGTCGTATTGTTCGGTGTTGTTGTCGGCTGCCGGTGAGTCGCTGATGATGCGGAGGCTCAGCATGGGAACACGGTAGATGTAGCACACCTGTGCTATCGCTGCGCTTTCCATGTCAACAGCCAACACTTGCGGATACTGCGCGGTGATTTTGCTGAGCATTTCGGGCTTGTCGATGAACTGGTCGCCGGAACAAATAAGACCTCGTTTTATCTCAGGCAGATCGGGGAGGGCATTGAGCAGGCGGTCGCTGCCGGTGTAGTAGAGCGGCAGCCCCTGCACGGCACCCAGTTGCGACTCTGGGCCGCACCACACGTCATGATAGGCAATGGTCTCTCCAGCCACAATGTCCATGATCTTCACCTGTGCCGAGGCACCGCCGGCCACACCGGTGTTGATTATGGCGTCGGGGTGATACCGGTCGATGAGTAACTGTGTCCCTATGGCGGCATTGACCTTTCCGATGCCGCATTGCATCGCCGTGATTTCATTGCTATGGATTGAGCCTTGGAATGCTGAATGCAAGCCCAGCTCAATTTCCTTAATGTCTTGAAGCAGAGGCTTGAGAAGGTTCAGCTCTTTGCTCATCGCTGCTATTATACCTATTTTCATAAGATGATTTTTTTGTTTAACTTACAAATTTACGACATTTTTTTGTAATCTCAAAAATGATTAACTTTGCTGGACAAAAAGAAAATTTTCATGGAATTACTGGTAAGTGAGCGGATTAAGGCTTTGTGCCCCGAATTGAGGATAGGGAGTGTGTGGGCGGAAGTGGTGAATTGTGCCACGCCCGACGCGTTGTGGCAGGAACTTGAGGATGCTGCCCGGCAGATAACGGAACGCTACGAGTTGCTTCAGATAAACGCGCGTCCTGCCGTTGCCGCCACACGCCGGCTCTATAAGGCATTAGGGAAAGACCCCGGTCGATACCGTGTGGCAAGCGAGGCGCTCTGTCGCAGAATAATCCGCGGGCTTGGCATTTACCGCCTCACGTCGGTGGTGGATGTGATTAACCTGGTGTCGATTGTGAGCGGTTACCCCATCAGCGGACTCGATGCCGACAAGGTCGTGGGCAATGTGCTCACGCTTGGTGTGGGGGAAGTGGGCGAGGAGTACTGCGGAATAGGGCGCGGTCCGCTGAATATCGCCGGAATGCCTGTCTATCGCGACGCGAAAGGCGGCGTGGCAACGCCCACCAGAGATGAGGAACGCACCCAGATCACGCTCGGCACCACCCATGTCCAGATCAACATTAATGCATTCGGCGAAGAAATGCCGCTGGCAGACACTGTCGCATGGACCGTGGCGCTGCTTGAGAAGTACTGCTCCGCCCGCAACATCACCACATCCATTATTAGTCTGTGATTCTTTTTCCTATAGGTCTTATAGGTCTTATAG
>JAGCVR010000056.1 GCA_017962285.1 Muribaculaceae bacterium
GCCACTATCGACCTTCTCCGTCTTATCGACCTTGCACGAAACAACCCCAACAACCATCATCAGCACCATGACCACCAAAACCAAACAGTTGTGTCTCATATCCTATTTGTACGTTATATCTTATATTTCTCTTTTTGCAAAACCGTGCCGGATGAGGATTAAACCTGCGGTTTTTCAAAGAAAAAATGACTTAGTCCGTTTTTTGTGGGGCATTTTTGACCACTTATTCCTCTTTTGGCCATCTCCGATGCCCACTATCTATGTCATTTCATCTCCCCACGCCACACTTTGCGAGTGCGCCGCGGGGTTGACTCAATTCGAGGCCACTGGCCACAGGAAGGGATTCAACTTTCCCAAAGTTCCCCGTTTCCTAAATAGGTATCTGCTCGTTAACTTGTTTACTTGTCAACCTGTTAACTCATCACTTAAAAAAGTATCTGCTTGTTAACTTGTTAACTTGTCAACTCGTTTACTCGCCAACTCTATTCGGTTGAATTCTTTACACGTTTCAGATAAAAACTTCTTATGCCCTCATTCCCGGGATCCTCACTTCGTCCAAGAACCAATTCAATCTTGTCGTTAGCTTTGTTGGTGCTTACCGCTAAAGTAACTTTCATCGATTCCAATTGTTTCCTTCCCGATTCTATAAATCGGTTTACTTGGAAATATCTGTCGATGAATGTCTCAACGGAGTCGCGCATCTCGGCTCTGTAAGTAATGCCCGACCGGTCTACTTCGGCCTTAAACGATTCGGAGGAATAGTTCAGCGCAAGCGAGTCTCCCTTGATATTCCATTTCCCTCCGTAGAAGTATGTGACGATGATATCGCCGCTGTAGAACGGATTGGCAAAATGTCTTCTCTCTGTAATGCTAAAAGAATCAGGCTTCACGAAATCGTAGTATTTCATATCTTTGCCTGAAATTTCGTCTTCCCATTGGCCGATGATGTCGCTATTACTGACTGTTCTGCCACTCCTTTGGCTCTTTTTGACATATTCAGCCAACTCTTTGTCATCAATATTCATGATGAACTTGTTCCTGTCGCTGAGGCGTTTCCATGAATGTGCCCATTGGCGTAAGGTTCTTGCCCTATACGTCGAATAATCAATAAAATGTTTTATCTTTTGGTCTTTGAATTTTTCTTTCAAGATTGTCGAGTAAGGATTACCAGATTGGCCGTTGACATTGAACTTCACCTCCAATTCATAATATTCCTCTGCAGAAATAGGAAATTTCCATACAGGTGAATGAGAAATCTCGTTATCAATAAGGCGTCTGCTCTGATAAAAACTTTCCATGTTGTCAACGAAAGGCACATCGCTCAGATTCTTCCAGGTATCCAGACTGCTATTGAAAATCTTCTCCTTGGAGTAATCGAAATATGTATCGACATTATAAATGCTGCCTAACATTGTCAACGCCGTGTAAAGCGTATCCTCGGGCAAAGAGTCTATCTCGTCGAAATGGTCAATGACATACTGGATGGCTGACTTTTGTTTTTCTTCACTTTCTGCCAAAGATTCCAGAACAGCCACACTTGCATCAATATCGTGAATCAGCATCATGGCCGTTTGTCGTTGAGACTGCGCGGCCTCACGAAGTTGGATGTAGTGCGCCGTGCCGAATGTGAGCACGATGGATATGGAGGTGGCAAGGGTGGTCAGCAGCAGTTCCTTCAACATGCCGCTACCAGTCAGTTTACGCCCAAACTTGGGCATCTTGAATTTCACGTTCATTTCTTGTTTTTCTTTGACTTCTTCACATAGTTAGAGTATGCCTCGACCATCTGCTGGCGGAGTTCGGGCGTGACGGTTGTCAGCCGCGCGTTTACTCTTTCACCAGCGTCATGCCGCGACGCAGGGCTTCCTCGTTCTGCGGGAGAGTGTGCCAGTGCCGCTCAGGCAGCGTTTTCTTCAATCCCCGCAGCACATTCTCAATGGTCACCACAGGCTTGATCTTGAGCAATGCACCCAGGATGAGCATATTGAACGACTTGCTGTTCTTCATCTCAAACGATGCCTCCATGGCGTTGATGCAGTAAACACGGATATCCTTGCGAGTGGGCGGATTGTGGATTCCATAACTGTCGTAGATAAGCACACCTCCGGGTTTCACCTTGCTCTCGAAGCGGTCCAGACTCTGCTGATTCAGCACCACTGCCGTGTCGTAGGCGTTAAGGATGGGCGACGAGATGCGCTCGTCGCTCAGAATCACCGTCACGTTGGCAGTGCCGCCACGCTGTTCGGGACCATACGACGGCATCCACGTAATCTCCTTGTCTTCCATAAGTCCCGAGTAGGCAAGTATCTTCCCCATCGAAAGCACCCCCTGCCCACCGAATCCGGCTATAATAATCTCCTCTTTCATAATGCTTTATTCGTTTTTAAGGTCCCCAAGCGGATATTTAGCGAACATATTCTCCACCATCCATTCGTTAGCTTTCTCAGGGGTGAGTTTCCACCCCGAGTTGCACGTACTCACAACCTCCACCACCGAGGTTCCCTTGCCAGCCATACTGTTCTCGAATGCCTTGCGGATTGCCGCCTTGGTCTTGCGCACGTTAGCGGGCGAGTGCACACTCTGGCGTGTAACATAGCAAGTGCCGTCGAGCTGAGCCAGCAGCGGAGTAATCGACAATGGATAGCCGTTAAGGTCCACCCGGCGTCCGTAGGGACATGTGGCGGTCTTCTGTCCGAGCAGTGTGGTGGGTGCCATCTGCCCTCCGGTCATTCCGTAAATGGCATTGTTGATGAATATCACGGTTATGTTTTCGGCACGGTTGCACGCATGAATCGACTCGCATGTGCCGATGGCGGCGAAATCGCCGTCGCCCTGATAGGTAAACACCAGTTTGTCGGGCTGCAGACGCTTCACGGCGGTAGCCATTGCCGGAGCGCGGCCATGTGCTGCCTCAAGCCAGTCAATATCGATGTAGTTATACGCAAACACGGCGCATCCAACAGGAGCAACGCCTATTGCATACTCCTCGGCGCCCATTTCCTCAATCACCTCGGCAATAAGTTTGTGCACCACGCCATGACTGCAGCCCGGACAATAATGCATATAATTGTCGCTCAGAAGCGACGGGCGCTTGTAAACCCTATTCTGCGGTTTTATTATATCATTCATTTCCATAGCATTAATTCTCCTTATTAACGAATTTATCCACAAGAACATCCAGCACCTCGTCGGGAGTGGGCACGTTGCCGCCCAGGCGGCCGTAGTGTTCAACGGGGATGCGGCACTCAACGGCGAGGCGGACATCCTCCACCATCTGACCGGCATCGAGTTCCACCACGAAAATACCCTTCACACCACGCGCTGCCTCGCGGATGTGATTCACCGGGAAGGGCCACAGAGTAATGGGACGTGCGAGTCCCACCTTTATGCCCTGCTCACGCGCAAGTTCCATAGTCTTCATCGTGATACGCGCCTGACTGCCGAAAGCCACTATCAGGTAGTCGCAGTCGTCGGTGTTGACCAGTTCGCACCTTTGCTCATTCTTCTCAATCTGTCGATAGGTTGCCTGGAAGCGATGGTTGTTTTCTTCCATTTTGTCGTCATCGAGCTCGAGCGAGGTGATAATGTTTTTGGGGCGACCGCCCTTGCGTCCATTCACTGCCCAGGGACACTGCTGACGTATCTGTTCTTCGGTGCGGCGCGGACGCTGCGGCGGCAACACCACCTTTTCCATCATCTGCCCCACCACGCCGTCGGCAAGTATCATGCTCACGCAGTGGTACTTGAACGCCAGGTCCCAGCCAAGCGCTACGAAATCCACCATTTCCTGCACGCTCGACGGTGCAAGGACTATCAACCGATAATCGCCATGACCGCCACCTTTGCACGCCTGAAAATAGTCGGCTTGCGAGGGGTGAATCGTTCCCAGTCCGGGGCCGCCGCGCATCACGTTAATAAC
>JAGCVR010000057.1 GCA_017962285.1 Muribaculaceae bacterium
ATCTCGTTCTCGCTTCCCACCAACTGAGAATAACTCTCACTGAACCGTGGCGAGCACGACAGCACCGTCTGCGGAATGCGCTCTCCAGTGCTTCGGTACACGGGCGCATCGTCCTTGTCAACCACGTGGAGTATCACGTTGTCGTAACTCTTGTCACTGTCGTGATGATGGCGCTTCCAATCCGACGCTCTTACGTGTATCTCCACGTTGCCCACCCACAACTTTCCGCCAATCTCAATCTTGGCATTGAAGAAATCGGGACCCGAATCGGTATTCTGCAATCCGGGGTCTATCACCCTTATGGGAACACCGTCGTTGGTGGTGAGTGGCTTCACTCCCCACAGTCGGTGTTTCCAGATGTAATACATCAGTTTCTCCATAAGGTTTTGTCTCTATTATTCAGGCTGTTCAGCTACGGCAACCGTATCCTCTTCCACAACTTCCTCGTCGGTAACTTCCACAATCGGAACATACTTTCCGAGCGAGTCGTTGTATTCCCAAACCGTGTCGTTGACAATTTCATCTGGTTCCATTACCACCCTCGACGGATGTGAGCATTGGTGTATTCCCAGAACAATCACGGCAAGGAACAGGACAAACACCAGCACTCCTAAAACCGACAGCAGACGGGGCTTGCGCGACAGGCCTATGAAGCAAAGCACCACTCCCACGATAAACAGCCCCACTCCGGCAAAGAACAGGTAGGTTGTGCCATCGTAGCCGCGCGTTTCCGTAGGAATCAGGAAAAAGCACAGGACACTCAGCAATATGCCCAGAATGCCAAACGTGCCGAAAGGATTACGCATGAAATAATTCTTCCGCCTGGCGGGTTCTTCCACTTTCTTAGCTTCTATCTCCTGCGGTGTCTTCGCATCGGTTTCCAGATAATTCTTATTCTCGTCCATCTTCTATCTCAATTAATCAATTTTATTCAAGTCTATTACCAATCCCTCATCGGCAAGCATCGTGGCGGGAAAAATGGCGCGAGCCTGCTCCAGCAGCACGTCTTCGGTCAGATACCGCTTCGAGAAGTGTCCCAGTATCAATCGCCCCACGCCGGCCTCTTTCGCCACGGTGGCGGCTTCTCCGGCTGTGCTGTGGAACCGCTTGCGAGCCTTGTGACGCATCTCGTCGTCATAGGTTGCCTCGTGATAGAGCCAATTCACGACTTTCACGGCATTTACTACGCGCTGCGACGGCATGGTGTCAGAGCAATACGCATAGCTCACCGCCGGCTCCGCATCGGTCGTCAGCAGACGGTTCTCCACCGTTTCGCCGGAAGCAGTCACATAATCGGCACCGGCCTTGATGGCGTTGATCTGCCAGTGTGGTATGCCGTAGCGATCTATCGCCCCGGGGATGATGTGACGCAGTTTCGGTTTCTCGGCAAAGATGAAACCCACGGCAGGCACGCGGTGGCGCAGCGGGAATGTCTTCACCGTAAGAGCATCGTCCTCGTAGATAATGCCGCTCTTCTTCTGAATTACATTGAACTTAATTTCATAGGGCAGTTCGTGGCAGAACTGTTTCAGGGTGGCATCAATCCACCTGGCGCCGTCCTCGAAAACATGAATCGTCACCGAGCCGCATTTCTCATGCAGGGCAAGCGTAGAGAGCAGCCCCGGCAGACCGAAGCAATGGTCGCCGTGAAGATGGCTGATGAAGATGTGGTTGAGACGCGAGAACTTAAGACGCATCTTGCGAAGCATCAGTTGAGCGCCCTCGCCGCAATCTATCATCATGAGATTGTCGCGCACATTCAGCACCTGGCACGCCGGCTGATGCCGCAGCGTGGGGGTCGCGCTTCCACAGCCCAGTATGTTCAGCTCAAATCGAGGCATAGTACTGCAAATTAATCTACAAAGTTACAACAACTCCGCCGAACGACAAATAAAATGCCCCTTTTTCTTGCCTGTATTCAGTTTTCAGCAGTTTGAACTACATGAAAGTGTATCTGCCCGATCCGAGCCGAATCACCGTTTCGCCGTCACGGGTCTCCACTCCGGTCACACCATCGCCCACACTTGCTTTCAAGCCATATTTGGCGGGAACCACTATCCGTGCCGTTGTGTTGGCGGGAACCACCACCTCATATCTGAGTTTGCCGTTGGTAATCTTCCAGTGGCTCTCTATCCTGCCACGCGGTGAATCCCACGATGCGTCCACATGGTCCAGCCCATCGGGGAAATACGGCTTGAAAAGAATCTTCTCATAGCCCACCGACCCTTCATCGTTGCGGATTCCGCCCAAGTCCTCGTACATCCATATCACAAGGTCGCCGAGAAGCATCACATGGTTGCCCGAATTCATCGCCGGATCGGCGGTGTCTCCGTTCCACAGCTCCCATATCGTGGTGGCTCCCTTGCTGAGCATATATCCCCACGAGGGATAGGTCTCGTTGGTGGCAATCCTGTAAGCCTGATTCACATTGCCGTTATGGGTGAGTCCGCGCATCAGATGCTGCACACCGAGCACGCCGCAACTGATGTGGCCCTTGTTCTGGTCGTTGTTTGTAACATCCTCAATGTTCTTCATCACACGCTGTTTCTCATTTTCGGGGACGAGTCCCAGGTCGAGCGCCAGTATGTTGGCTGTAACAGTGTTGTTGCCGTAGTAGCCGTGCTCCTTGTCGAAGAATTTTGCGTTAAACGCATCATAGATTTCACGGCGCATGACTTCATACTCGGAAACATCGTCGGTTTTTCCGCACACGCGGGCGAACTTAATCATCACTCTCAGAGCATCATAGAACACACTTGTGCCGAGCAGCTGGCCGTCGGTCTTGCGCGTCGGATCTTCCGAATGAATCATCTCCGGACTTTCGGGCGGCACACACCAGTCGCCGTAGGTGTCTTTCAGCACTATGCCGTTTTCATAAAACGTGTTCTTCACCCAGAGCACCCATTTCCGCAGGGAGTCGTATCGCCGCAGGATGGAATAATCGTCACCGTAGCGAGTGTAGAGCATATCCACGCCGTAGGGATAAGCCGACGGCCAGAGCACCTCCTCGAACCACAGTGTCCACAACCGTGGGACAACGCTGCTTATGGCGCCTTCGGGCGACTGACTTTCCTCAATGTCGCGCATCCACTTGGTGTAGAGCAGCTGATTACTGAGCAGGAAACTCTCACCGTAGCAGCCGGTGGCATGGTCGCCAAGCCACCCTTGCTTCTCGTCGCGCTGCGGGCAGTCGGTGGGCATTCCGTGGTAATTGCCGCGCACTCCCCAGTAAGCAGCCTCGTGAATCTTATTGAGCACCTCGTTGCTTGTAAAGAAATGACCTGTGCGCTCCATTCTGTCGTGAATCACGCATCCGATGAAGTCGCTCAGACTGGGCTCATAGTCAAGGCCTTTCACTTCCAGATACCTGCCGCCATGGTAAACAAGCTGTGGTTCCCACGTCACTTGTCCGTCACGGGCGGGAATATAGGTGTCGATGGTCTGGGCAAGGCGCATGTTGGCATCGTAGATTTCCTTGCCGTCGGGCACGAGCGACTCGGCATAATGCACGCTCACAGGCACGTCCTTGCGGCAACGCACACGCATACGGGTCCAGCCCACAAAGTTCTGCCCCATGTCCACCACATAGTTTCCGTTGCCGTCTTTCCATATCTTTTTTGCATGGATTTCTTCGTTGATAATCTGGCTGGGCGACATCTGGGGAAGCAATTCCTTGGTGGGTTCGGGCATCACCTCCACCGGGTGCCAGTCGGCGTTTTCCACATAGTTCGGTTCGGTCCACCGCCCTAATTCAAGGCGCGCGTCATAGGTCTCTCCGTCGAATTCGTTGTTGTTCCTCACCGGACCGCGGTTGTTCACCTTCCATGTCTCATCGGTCAGAACCGTAGTTGTGCCGTCGGCATTCTCTATCACAAGCTGGGCAATGGCGCACGGCATCCCAAAGTGCAGCCGGTCTTCGTGGCGCAGACCCATGAACCTGCCGTTTCCAAGCAGGCACCCTATGGCATTGGCTTTGCCCGGGCGCAGAAGTGAAGTCACGTCGTAGGCCAGGGCGTTTATCGACTCCGGAAACCACGAATCAAGCGGTGCGAGCACATCATTGCCCACACGGTGTCCGTTCACATACCACACCATGGAACCGCCGGCTGAGCAATAGAGCATAGCCCGCCTCATTCCCTTTCCGGCATTGAACTCCTTCCTGAGATATCGGGCGGGGAAGATAACCCTTGTGGAGTCGTAACTGATATTTTCGCGGTCGTTAAGTCCAATCCATTTGGCCCGCCAGTCGCTTTTGTGGAGCAAACCCATGCTCCACTTCTGAACGCCACTCTTGGCATCGCCCTTATTAGTCCACACCTGCACACGCCAACGATATTCCTTACCCGACTCAAGCGGCAGTCCGGCATAGCGCACGCCAAGCGAGGCATTACCTGGCACTTCCCCCGAGTCCCACACAACCCGTTCGCCGCCGTTGCGCGCCCCTTTCTCGGTCTCGCTGACTACAATCTGGTATGCAGTCTGTACCACTCCGCGCTCACGGCTCTCAATCTGCCACGAAAAACGCGGTTCGGTGTTCCCCAGTCCCACAGGATTATCCTGCATCTCAACCTGTGGCCGCACCACTTTCACATTTGCGCACGCACAAAGTGCGCCAAGCGAAACCATCACCGCCACATAAGCCAATTTTCTCATAATTACTCCCATTTCCAATACCTGACGACTAACAACCAAAGACTAATAGCTGTCCGTACGGAACGGCAGCAAGGGCCATCCACCTGGCTCGGTCACGTTTCCTGTGGTGAAGTCCTTGAAGCAATATCTCACCGCCACCGGTTCGGGCACTTCGTCCGACCACACTTCCACCTCGTTCCATCGTCCGGCTATCACTCTTGCCGACGCTTTCACGAATTTACGGTCACTTCCGGCCACTTCAAAACCTTCCAGTGGGTCGAATAGCGGACTCAAACCGTGGGGCGCGTAGTCAAACTTCAGTACCGCCTTGTTTCCGTTCACCACCATCTCCATGAACTCCAGCGAACGCGATATGAATCCACGGCCGCCATAGGTGTCGGCAAACGCCATCTGTGCCAGCCGCATGCCCACCACGTCCTTATATTGCGGATGAATACAGGTTCTGTTGCCGATGTCGATGGTGGACACCAGTCCCGAGTGGCGCAGCATCTTCACTCCGCGCAGCTGTGCCTCGCGTATCACCGCTGCCGAGGTGTCTTCGGCATTTTCGTAGTTATAGGGCGCTATTTCCACAGCGTAGAAAGGTTTTTCCTCGCCCCCCCAGCGCGCCCGCCAGTCGTTCACCATAGCGGCGAAATAGGTAGCATAGTGTTCGGCGTCGCCACGGTTGCTCTCGCCCTGATACCAGAGGAAGCCTCGCAAGGCATAGCGCACAAAGGGTGCAATCTTGGCGTTATAGAGAACGATGGGCGTAAAGATGGGACGGCCGCTCAGGTCGTCAAGTTTTATCTCCGGAAACTGCATGGCACATTCACGGCTCATCCACGGCTCTATTTTCGAGCCGCCCAGCGACGTCACTATCAATCCCACCGGCACGTCGAGATACTCCTGCAGATTCTTCGCGAAATAGTATGCCGCGGCGCTTGTCGAAGCCACGGCGGCGGGCTCGTTTTCCCACCATTCGCCTTTCACGTCGGTCTGTTCAACTTCCGAATATTTATACTCTTTAATGCCGTCGATGTTGTAGTCGGCGCTGAACATCCTTATCGGAACCGATTTCTTGGCAGCGGCAATCACATCGTTGCCGCCCCTCACAGGCTGACTCACAAATCCGCGCATGGGCATTTCCATGTTCGACTGACCGCTGCACAGCCACACCTCGCCCAGGAGCACGTTCTTCAGAATCCGCTTCCCGTCGGCATCGGCAATGGAGATTTCATAGGGACCTCCTGCCTCGGGGGTCTTCACTTTCACACTCCATTGGCCGGCGGCGTCGGCGGTGGTCTCTATCTTCTGCCGCTGCCACGGCACTTCCACCCTCACACGTCCGTTGGCGCGTGCACTGCCCCACAGTTCCACCTCGGTCTGCTGCTGAAGCACCATGTTGTCGCCAAGCACATTCGGCAGCACAATCTCTGCCTTCAGCGCCACACTCTGCGCCATCACAAACAATACCGGCACAATAATCCACAATGATTTTCGCACAATAGTTCTCAATGATATTCTTCCCATACCGCTAATAGTTTTGGTTTATTTGCGAAGATAATGAAATCTTGAGAAAAAACCACAGAAATTTCGTTTTTTTTCTGTGCAGTTCAGGTATTACGGGCTGGTGGCCCGTAATACAGCACTTCCCGTCAGGGGGTGCGCTCGGCGGGCTGGGGGTGCGCAGGGGTGGGAAAGAACAAGGGCGCTCCCGCCATTGGGAACGCCCTCATATCTAACTTCTAAAATCTAATTGCTTGTTAACTCGTTTACTTGTTAACTTGTCAACTAATTTACGAGCCCATTACCCTTTCGGCGAGGATCACCACGTCGTTCACGTCTATTGTACCGCTGCCGTCCAAGTCGCCAATCGCAAGTTGTTCGGCGGTGGCGCCACCACTCATAGCGAGGTCAGCGAGGATTACCACGTCGTTCACTTCAAGGAGTCCGTTGCCGTCCATGTCGCCAGGGGTAATTGTCTGCGGCTTCTCGAATGGCAGGAATGATATGCCTGCAGCTGCAGCCGATGCCGGGATAAGCACTGTTCCAGCGTCAACCGGTTCGCTGTCGTTGAGCACGAATGCCACCTTACTCTCGTTCAGACCGAGTACGAATACCGGTGCGATAGCCACGCTGTCGGCATCGATTTCTTCGTCGTTAATTTCGAGATCGTTGGCGGCAATAGTGGGCAGGTTATTAGTGTCAACCCACTTAAGAACGATTTGCTGAGCAAACGACTTCAGGATTACCGGAGTCTCGGCAGGAATCACGTTGCCGTCAACTGGAATTGTGTCGAGGTAGTTCTTGTTCTCGTCACCGAACGTAGCAACAAAGATTTCAGTGTTGTCGTCAACGATACGGTTCAGATATGGATCATAGAATGTGCCATAGTAGCTGCCGTCATCACTGAGAATTCCGAAAACAGTCTCGTCAGCGGCACCAATCTGCTCTCCAAAGTAAACGCAATACCATGCCAGGCGATTATTCTTGCTGCTCTGGAACAAGTACTGATCGCTGATGAACACGTTGTTTGCTGCGTCGTAATAGAACTTAGGCTCTGTAATGTCGTCATTGTCGTTCCACTCATCGGATGCGATGAAATACATATTGCTTCCGTAAGACTGATCTTTACCTACATATTGAATCGGGAAAGTCACTGTATCATTGGCGAGTGTACCCTTAACCCATCCATCGGGAACATCGTGAAGGATACCCTTGATGTAAACATCATCGCCGTCCCATCCTACTTCCACGGTAGAATTCAAATCAGCATAATCGCCATCGTAGTACTCAGCGAGAATCGGCATAGTCACTGTCTCAAGCTCATCGGGAACCTCAACCGGAGTGGGAGGTGTACCGATAAGAGCGCCATTGATAACTGCGGTATAGCCGGAGAACGAGCCAGAATCTTTTCCTAACAAGCCAATGGTACCGGTGAATTCAATAGTTTCGTCGGCATCGCTCACTTCAGCGTGAGCGTCGGCGATTTGACCGCTGAGGTATCCGCAAGCATAATATGGGGAGAAGTCATCCTCGCCAACATACTGCGGAGCGAATGTCAAAGTATCAACGTTGCGAGTACCCATAATCCATGCATCGGGAAGTTCAGAGAACATACCCTGGATATAGCAGTCGGTTCCGTCCCAAGCCACATTCACTGTACCTGAGAACTCAACAAAACCTGAAGCCTCGAGGCGCGAGCCGTTGATGGGATATTCCTTTGCTACGATTCCTGCGGGAGGAGTTACAGGATCTGGAGCAATATAGCGAGAGAACGTTGTACCATAGTCATAATTCGATTGCACGTAGAGAGCACCTTCATATATGAGATATCCTGCAAGGCAACCAGCTGAATAACTTGTATAAGTATCGAGCGCATATTCACCAGCATCGTTCAGGGTAAATGTAATAGAGTCAACTTCAAGTATCTCATCTGTAAAGAAGTTGATAGCGCAAAGCTTAATATCACCAATGCCGTCGATTTCGTCCAAAGCCTGCTCTGTGGCAATGGCAATTCTGGACTTGTCTTCACTGATTGTTCCTTCCACCCAGTAACCGCTGTCGAGTCCGGTTACCAAATCACGGATATAAACCTTGTTGCCGTCTCCAAGAACAAACTTGGTGAAACCACTCTGGCCTCCAATATACCATCCACTACTGTAGTAAAGATAGCTGCCACTACGGGTCATCTTCATCTCTGCTCCTGCGGGCTGAGCTGTAATACCGGCCTTGCGCGGACCTTTCTTGAGCGATTTGCCAGTGATTTCTTCAAGACTCTTTGCCTTTGTGGCTTTCTCAACCTGCTGGCCATTAACGCCTGTGAACCAAGCATTCTGATTGTGTTGTACCGGCTGTGCCTTCTGACCTACCACCTTGTGGGGAACAGCCTGGGCACTCAGTGCCACAACCGCAATTC
>JAGCVR010000058.1 GCA_017962285.1 Muribaculaceae bacterium
GAAACTGTCACCATCAACAGGGAAATGCGTCTGGTGCGTTATGCACAACGCATTCAGAAATGAGGATGAAAGGAGGATTAACGTGATTATTCTTGTCTTCATTTCTTGTTGAGGTTTGCATTATTTGGGTGGCGTGCGAACTTTTAGCGGCGTTATCCACCGCCGTGCGGATCAGTTCTTGCGGAAGTAGAACTGGAAGTTCTGTGCTTCCTGCGGCTTGTCGATGGCCACTGCGGTAAACGGTACGACGGTGTATCCGCCCTTGTCGCCCTTGTTCTCGTGATAATAGAGAATGATTGCGTTGCCGTTCTGCTTCACCGCTGTGGTGTGAATGCTTGTGGCGCGGTTAGTCTCTGGACGTATAAGAGCCACCACGAACTGTTTCTTGAAGTTTACTTCGGTGGGCTGGCCGTTGGCGCCCATTACTGTGGCCTGCCCGAAGTATTGTTCAAACTCCTGCTGCGAGTTGATGTAGAGGTGCTGCTCTTTCGACGAGGGGATATAGTTGTTTACGAAGTAGTTCTGCAACTCGGTAAACTGGATGTCCATGGCGTTTGCCTCAAGTTCCTTGGTAGGGTTGCACGAGCAGAGTGCGATTGCGAAAAAAGCGCATGCGATGATAGAAATAAACTGTTTCATGACGATTATTGATTAGTGATTAAATTTTTGTAATAGTAATTGAGAACGTCTGCAGCGGCGATGAACGACGACTGCCTGTTCTGCAGAATCAAATCCTGCTTCTCGCTGAGCATCCGCTCAATCTCGGGGTTGTTGTAGAAATTGGAGCGGAGTTTCTCGTTGATGGTTTCATACATCCAGTATTTCTCCTGCTCACGCCGTTTCTCCATGAAGTATCCCGATTCCTTGACGTGGCTGAAATAGCGGTCGATCATAGCCCACACCTTGTCGATGTTGAGTTCGTAGTAACCCGAATAGGTGATTACCTCGGGGGTGAGTCCGCTGGGCGGAACGGGAAAGAGGTGGAGCGCGTTGCGGAACTGCGCTGCAGCCAGATTGGCACGGTCCACGTTGTCGCCGTCGGCTTTGTTGATGACGATACCGTCGGCCATTTCCATGATACCTCGTTTGATTCCCTGCAGTTCGTCGCCCGTTCCGGCGAGCTGAATCAGCAGGAAGAAGTCCACCATGGAGTGAACTGCGGTTTCGCTCTGGCCCACGCCCACGGTTTCAACGAAGATGTTGTCGTAGCCGGCGGCTTCGCAGAGCATGATGGTTTCACGCGTCTTGCGCGCCACGCCACCCAGCGAGCCCGCCGAAGGAGAAGGGCGAATGAACGCGTCGTGTTCCAGCGCCAGCCGTTCCATGCGAGTCTTGTCGCCCAGGATGGAGCCTTTGGAGCGCTCGCTGCTGGGGTCGATGGCGAGAACGGCGAGCCGTCCGCCGGAGCGGATGACGTGCATCCCGAATGCATCGATTGAAGTGGATTTTCCTGCGCCCGGCACTCCAGTGATTCCTATTCGCTTGGATTTGCCGGTGAACGGGAGGCACTTGGCGATGACTTCCTGAGCCACACTCTGGTGCTCGGGTTTGAGGCTCTCAACGAGAGTAACCGCCTGCCCCAGAACGGAAGTGTTGCCTTTACGGATTCCTTCCACGAAATCGTTTACCGTGAGCTGAGGCTTGCGGCGGCGTTTCAGATAGGGATTCACCATTGGCGGCTGCTCCACCCCCGAGTTTACCTGCAGTCCGGCATACTGCTCGTCGTTTTCGGGGTGATGGTGGGCGTCGAATGTTATGTCGTTGGGATTCATAGGCTATTATTGAATAAGTCCCACGACGCGAACCTCCATGTTGTGATTGTTCGGGTCGTTGGACAGGATGTTTATTGCAGTGTTGATAAGTTCATTGGAAAAATCTTTCGGAGAGACGGTTACCTTTACTTTCGCGGTTTTCCCCGTTCGGAGCGATTTCTTGTCGCACTTTATCTTAATGCCTTTCTCGGCAGCTGAAAACCTGCGCAGATGCAGGGTTTGTTCTCCTGTGTTCTTTATGACGAATGAAAGGGATTTTTCCTTGTCGCGGTGTATGGTCTCAATGTTGAGCCGGTCAGTGGAAGTGGTGATGGTGGGAACGTCGGCGCGGAAAGAGCCAGTCTGGTCAAAGTCATCCACCACAACAGCCATAATCTGCACATTGCGGGCCACTGGCGCACCGCTACCGATGGGCCGTGCCGACACTTCCACGGAGTCGGTGTTCAGTCCCCACAGCGGAGCATTTTTTGAGTCATAGAAGACGGTTATGGTGGCTCGGTGCCCTGGCGGCACGGTGTCGGGGATGGTCCGTGCTATGATGTGTCCCGCGTGCGATGCGGCGTTCATCACAAGCGGACCGGTGCTCGCATTGTAGGCTGTTATATACAGCATTTTTGTCCGCCCGCGCACTATCTCGCCCAGGGGGACTATTCCGCTATCGAGGTGCAGGCTGTTGCCCACGGCAAAGGGGTAAAGCTCATCCACGGTTTGCGGCGAGGCTATTACGTTGCCCTTGATGGTGAGAACGGTTTTCCGCGGCGTACCCGATGTATAAACGAACACGTCTTTCTGGAACTGCCCAGGGCGCGCCACTGCGCTGTAGGTGAGCGAAACGGTGGCGGTGTCGCCCGGAGCGATGGGCTCACGGGTGAAATCGGATGCCGTGCATCCGCAGGTGGGCTGCACCTTGGTGATGACAATTGCCGAGTCGCCAGTGTTGACAAATCGGATGTCGCACGACACCTTCTTCAGCAGTTCGCTGAAAGTGCCGAAGTCGTGTTCAGTCGCCATCCACGAAGCAATGCCCTGTGCATTCATGGTGAGGCATGATGCAAGAGCCAAAGCGGATATTATGTTTCGGAAAGGCGGCATTGACGGTTAGTCGGAGGTGTGAGATTTTGGAACGGCAACACCTTCAATGACGAGTGTGCTGTATTTATCGCGTCCGTTAGTCTTCACTTTTATGGTCTTGCTGAATGCGCCCGGACGTCCGCTGGGGTTGTAGGTGACTTTTATCTTGCCTTTCTTGCCCGGCTTGATGGGTTTTGACGGATATTCCGGCCTTGTGCAACCGCACGACGCCACGGCATCGATTATTATGAGCGGCTTGTCGCCGGTGTTGATAAACTCGAACGTGCAGCTCACGGGGCCGTTCGATTCCTGAATCTGCCCGAAGTCGTGAGTCTTGTTGGGGAAGGTTGCCTGTGCGTATTTCTCCGTTGCATTGGCAAAGAACGAAAGCAAGGCAAAAGCGAGAATTATAAGATGTTTTTTCATTGTCTCAAAGTTTGAAAATGTTTTTATTTGCAAATTTAATGATTTTCTCTGTTTTAACGGAATTTACCATGCTATTTTCACTTTTTTTTGCTTATCTACTTGTATGAATAAAAAAACCGGCAAGTCATAACTGAAAACTGACAACTATTTATTAACTTTGCGAAAGAAGAAAAAGAAAAACTTTAGTGTTATGATAAAACGATGCTTAGCGCTGCTTATTGGCGCATTTATGTTTACTGTCGCCAGCGCGACAGTGCAGGAAGAATTCATTCTGAATCCGGATTTGAGCGGTGCCTACATGCTGGTCTATCCATACCCTGCGGCTCCACTGCCCGCATTGACTGCCGCACCAGAGGGTTACGTGCCGTTCTATATTAACCACTACGGCCGTCACGGCAGTCGGTGGCTTATTGGCAAGAAAGACTATACCGAGCCAATACGTCTGCTTGAAAAAGCCGACAGCGCCGGATGCCTCACCCCACTTGGCAAGCGGACTATGGCTGATTTGCGTACATGGTTGAAACTCGCTGAGCCGCGTCTTGGCGAGCTGACCGACGTGGGAGCCGAGCAGCATCAGGGGATAGCCAGGCGAATGGCACAGAACTTTCCTGAGGTTTTCCGCGGAAAGGACAAGGTGGTGCGCGCCAGGTCGTCGGTGGTGATACGCTGCATACTGTCGATGATGAACGAGACATCGGTGCTGCAGTCGTGCTTCCCGATGCTGAACATCCACACCGACGCGAGCCAGAGCGACATGAGTGTGCTTGCTGACGGCGGTCATTTCAAGAAGCTGGATGCGCTTCGCAAAGAAGCGCGAGAGAAACGTGGCGGCAGCCTGTATGTGGTTCCGTTTGAGCGTTTCGCGCGGACCATGATGTTCGACACGAGCGTGCTCACCGATGAGGAGAAGAGCTCGCTTATTCATTACATGCGCCAGCTGGCGGTGTCGTTGCAGAATCACAAGACCGACTACACGCTTTATCAGCTTTTCACCGACGAGGAACTTTTCAAGATGTGGGCCAACGACAACATTGAGAGTTACATCGCTTTCGGCAACTGTCCCCATGCACGTAACCTGCGCCCGTATCAGCAGTCGCACTTGCTGCGCGAAATGATTACAAGCGCCGACAATGTCATTGCCAACGGTGGCAGAGCCGCTGACCTGCGTTTCGGCCACGATGTGATTCTGATGCCACTTGCGGTGCTTATGGAACTTGATGACACCAACGTGAGCATAGAAAACTTCGAGGATGTTGCGGAGCAGTGGCAGAACTACAATATCTTCCCCATGGCGTGCAACATCCAGATGGTGTTCTACCGCCCGGTGAGCGGCGATGGCGAAGTCCTTGTGAAAGTGTTGCTCAACGAGCACGAAGCTCGTCTGCCGGTGGAAAGCGACATTGCGCCCTACTGCAAGTGGAGCGAACTGCGCAAGTATTATTTGGAAAAACTGGAAAAAATGGATGCTGAATATGAAAAGCTTTAAGAAAAATACAGTTAGAGCCATCGCGCTCTTCATAATTGTTGCCGTAGGCGGAGTGTCGCAAGCCGAAATCAAGACCTACAAGACCACGGTGCGCGAAGACTTCAAGGAGAACAAGCTCCGCAGTGCCAACAACTACTATGCCTATCCCGACAAGGACTTGCCGGCGCTGACGGCATCCCCGGAGGGATATGAGCCGTTTTTCATCAACCACTACGGCCGCCACGGCAGCCGGTGGCTTCATTCCTCGAAGATGTATGACGAGCCACTCGCAGAACTTGAGAAGGCCCATAAACTTGGCAAGCTCACCAAGCGGGGAAAGGAACTGCTCGAAGTGTACAGGCTGATGCGGCTGGAGTCGAAAGGCCGTGAGGGCGAGCTGAGCGACGTGGGCGCCGAGCAGCACAAGGGAATAGGGCAGCGGATGGCGCGGAACTTCCCTGAGGTGTTCAGAGGCAATGCCCGTGTGGATGCCAAGTCCACCGTGGTGGGACGTTGCATACTCTCGATGCAGAACGAGGTGGACCAGATAAAGGCCCGCCACCCGGGTATCTATCTCACGCTCGACGCAAGCGAACATGACATGTACTACATGAACAACTGGCGCGATGTGGGCATAAATGCCATGCGCGACACGGTGGCTCCAATACACAGGGAGTTTGAGAAGAAACATGTGAAACCCGACAAATTCCTGCGCCGCATATTCGACTCGAAGTACATCCGCGACAGCATCAAGGACAAAAACCATCTCATGCTCTGGATCTTCGACGGAATAGGCAACATGCAGAGCCACCATGTTTTCGACAAAATTGACATGTGGAACTTGTTCACGGCCGATGAATGTTACGAAATCTGGCGTTATAACAACGTACGCTGGTATCTGACCGACGGCGATGCGCCCGACAACGGAAACCGGATTGTGTATTTCAACAACAATCTGCTGCGCGATTTCATCGAGAAAGCCGACCAGGCGATAATCAGCCGTCAGAACGGCGCTGCACTTCGTTTCGGACACGAGTCGGTGCTGATGCCGCTGGCTTGCCTGATGGGCATTGACGGAACCGATTATCAGACGCGCGACATGGAGACACTTGAGAACCACTGGCGCGGGTATAATATATTCCCCATGGCTTGCAACATCCAGCTGGTGTTCTACCGTCCTGTGGGCGATGCTCAAGGCGAAATCCTTGTGAAAGCACTGCTTAACGAACGCGAAGTGACCCTTCCTATCGAGACCACCATGTTCCCGTATTACAGCTGGAGCGAATTGCGTGAATACTATCTGCAGAAACTTTCGCGTCAGCCGGTGGTGGAAGCCGACTATAAAAAGTAAGCCTCGCGTCTCCAGTGTTTTTTTCATCGAGCGTCAGCGAGTTAACTTCAATTTTCACTTCACCTTTACCTTCCTGCGCGCAGCGCATTACTTCACTTTTAACTTCACCTTAAAACAATGAGACGAATAATTGTTATAGCATTTTTATTTGTGTTTGCGGGAATGATATCATGGGCGGCAAATCCGCAGGCCGAGATATTAATCAACAAGAACCGCAGCGCCAGCAATCACTATAATTACCCTTATCCGCGCGAGGCACTGCCCACGCTTACCGCGGCACCGGCCGGATATGAACCGTTCTATATCGACCACTACGGCCGTCACGGCAGCCGGTGGGCAACGCAGGAGAGTTCCTATCGTCGTCCTGTGGAAGAAATGGAGAAAGCCGAGCGTAATGGAATGCTCACCGAAACGGGTGAAGCATTGCTCTCGCAGTTGCGTGAAATGCGCGACGCATCGGCTGGGCGTATCGGTGAATTGAGCGATGTTGGTGCCGAGCAGCATCAGGGCATAGCCCGCAGAATGATGCAGAATTTCCCGGAGGTGTTTGCCGGAAACGCAAAGGTTGACGCGCGTTCCACCATTGTTATACGTTGCATCCTCTCGATGCTCAATGAGGTCCAGGAACTGAAGGGATTGAATCCGCAGCTGCAGATTACCACCGATGCTTCGATTCACGATATGTACTACATGGGGTGGGGCTACGGCGAAGACACCTGTGCCGTTCCGATCAGAAACAGGATGAAAATCATCAGCGACAGCATTAAGTGGGCTAATATAGATAGCCGCCGGTTCGAGAAACAACTGTTCAAAGACGAGAAGTTTGCCAAGGACAGCATCCCCGGCAAGAAACTGATGTCGAATGTGTTTGACCTCGCCGGCTATCTTCAGGACCATCACGAATTCGACGGAAAGGACCTGTATTACCTGTTTACCGATGAGGAGATATTCCAGTTGTGGAGGCTGACCAA
>JAGCVR010000059.1 GCA_017962285.1 Muribaculaceae bacterium
CATCGCAACCTGCGGGTAATAAACAACCACGATGATTTCGATGCCAAGATGAAGCGGGTGATAAGGGAAATCAGTGGGGTGCTTGGCATTCCACAACCCATTGAGCACGAGCACAAATATATCGTTAAGATTAATGGTGAACTTCCTGCCGACAGTATCGACATTGATATCGTCCAGACTTATCTCGTATCGGAGAAAGGCAGCGAAGTGCGTCTGCGTATGCGCGGCTGGCAGGGGAAGAATATCTATGTGCATTCCACGAAGAAAACCACTGCCGACAACGAAGTCCTTGTTACCGAGCGTCAAATAAACTACAGCCTCTATGAAATGATGCTTTCGCTTGCCGACCCTGCCATGCGGACCATTCACAAGCACCGCAGCAGTTTCATCTGGAAAGGTCAGTATTTTGAAATTGACAGTTACCGCGATGAGCTTGAGGGGCTGGTGATACTTGAGACTAAGGGAATAGAAGATGGCGAACCCATCAAGTTCCCGCCGTTTATTGAAGTGGTGGAAGATATCACTGGAAACACGGCGTATTTCAATCATAGCCTCGCCAAGCGCTGACGACGGCATTGATTGCGTTTAAATATAGCAGCACACCGGCAGAAATGCCGGTGTGCCGTTGTTTTCAGTGTTTGCGGGATTTTCCCTTGTGTCGTTTTGCGCCCTTGTCGCGTGCCACGTTTCGTCTTGTGGAGTTGCCAGGTCGTCCGCGTCGCTGACGCCGCGAAGCCGAGCCGCCTTCGAATGACGCACGCTGCCTGTCGGATTTCGACTCCTTGCTTTGGGCAAATCGCGATTGTTCCGTTATTGGTGCTTTGTCGATGCGGTGAGAGCCGGGAGGATTGTCCTTGTCAACGAGAGCAAAGTCGAGCTGTTTCTTTATAAGGTCGGCACGTGCCACCTGAATGGTCACCTTGTCGCCGAGCTGGTATTTGCGGTGTTTCCTTCGGCCGAGTATGCAGAAGTTCCGTTCGTCGAACTCGTAGAAGTCATCGTCGAGGTCGCGGATGCCCACAAGCCCTTCGCAGTGGTTGTCATCGAGTTCCACATAGAAGCCCCATTCTGTAACACCGGATATTACACCGGTGAACACTTCTCCCAGGCGGTATCCGAGATATTCCACTTCCTTATATTTGATCGAAGCCCGCTCGGCATTGCTTGCCAGCTGCTCCTGTGCGCTGGTGTGCTTGCAGTCTTCCTCAAGTTTCTCAAGGTTCACGCTCCGCCCTCCTGAGTTGTATCGGTCGAGGAGACGGTGCACCATCATGTCGGGGTAGCGGCGTATAGGGGATGTGAAATGGGTGTAGAATGGGAAAGCGAGTCCATAGTGTCCCACGTTCTCGGTGGAGTAGGCGGCTTTCGCCATGGCACGGATGGCAAGAATCGACAGCATGTCTTCCTCGGGTTTTCCTTCGGCCTGCTCAAGCATTCGGTTTATGGACTTGTTCACTTCTTTCATGGAGCCTTGGGTCTTTACCTTATAGCCGAAACGTGCGGCTATTTCGGCAAAGTTCTGCAGCTTGTCGGCAACCGGCTCTCCGTGAACGCGGTAAACGAATGATTTTGCTTTTTTGCCATTGCCGGGATCACCTATGTGTTCTGCCACTTTCCGGTTTGCTAGGAGCATAAATTCCTCAATAAGCTGATTGGCTTCTTTTGATTCGTGAACAAGGACTTTGATGGGTTTTCCCGTCTCGTCGATTTCAAAGTGAATTTCCTGCCGGTTGAACGAAACGGAGCCTTCGTTGAAACGTTGTTTGCGCAACTTCTGCGCCATGTCGCTGAGGGTGGCGAGTTCCTGTGCGAAATCTCCCTTGCCCGTTTCAAGAATCTGCTGCGCTTCTTCGTAGGAGAAGCGGCGGTCGCTGTTGGTGATGGTGTGGCAGATTTTGTATTTTATTACCTTGGCATTGTCGTCGAGTTCAAATACGACAGAGTGGGTTAGTTTGTCTTCTCCCGGGCGTAGCGAGCAGATGAAGTTGCACAGATGTTCAGGAAGCATGGGTATGGTGCGGTCCACGAGATATACCGATGTGGCGCGTTCGTAGGCTTCCTTGTCGATTATGGAACCAGGTGTGACATAGTGTGTCACGTCGGCTATGTGAACGCCCACTTCCCAGTTGTTGTTGGGAAGTCGCTGGATTGAAAGAGCGTCGTCGTAGTCTTTGGCATCGGCTGGGTCGATTGTGAAAGTGGGTACGTTGCGCATGTCGCGGCGGCGAAGCACTTCCTCATCGGTAATGCCCGGCTCAATCCTTGCAGCGGCTCGTTCCACGTTTTGCGGATACTTATATGGGAGTCCGAATTCGGCAAGAATGGCATGAATCTCGGCATTGTTTTCGCCGGCAACACCCAGCACATCCACCACTTCGCCTATTGGACTGTTGGCATCCTGGGGCCAGTCGATGATTCTTACCACAGCCTTGTCGCCGCTTTTGCCGCCCTTAAGACGGTCGAGAGGTATGAAGATGTCGGTGGCGAGAAATTTGCTGTCGGTGGCGAGGTGCGCGAAGTATTTGCGCACATTCAGCGTGCCCACGAACACCTGCTCTTTCCGCTGGAGGATTTTAATCACTTCAGCTTCGGGTTCCAGCCCTTCTCTTGCCGCGCTTATGTGAACCAGCACGCGGTCGCCGTTAAGTGCGTGCATGGAGTTGCGTTCGGCAACCATGATTGTGGTGTCGGTGGCGATTTCAACACTGTTTTTTCCGTTGCTCCGCCGTATGAACAATCCTTCAGCCACTTGGTCGCGCTGGGCGGCTTTGTAACGTCCAGGGGCAATCTCGTTGATGAATCCGTCGGTGGCGAGCTGCTCCAGGATTTCCACCACCAATGCGCGTCGCTTTGGTGTGCCTGCTCCGATTTTTGCGGCTATTTGTTTGTAGTTGAATGGGGCATTTGGTGAATTATTGAAGAATTCAATAATCAAGTCATGGAGTTCGCGCCGCTCCATTTTAAGGGAGGTGAGTTTGTTCTTTGTTGCCATGTCTGTGATTTGATTTTCGGAAGAAATCGAGTTGCATATTTTTTGTAAAGATAATGAAAAGTTGTGAGTAATCAGGACTTATGAGGAGGAAAATTTGTTAATTAGAGACGAAAAAATGAAAAATAAATGCTAAAACACTTGACAAGGGCTGTGTTGATATTGTATTTTTGCAGAGAATTTTAATAATAGGGTGGTGGAAAAGTAGAAATAAATAAAGTATATATGGCTAAATTAGAGAAAAAAGGCAAGAAGGAAACTCCGCAGCAAGTGACGAAAAAGTCATCGGAATCGGAGGTTCTGCCAATGGGGAGGATTAATTTTATCATGATAGCGGTGTCGGTATTGCTCATTGCTGTGGGCTTTGCGTTCATGACCGGCAGCGCCAATGTGGGAGCAACGTTCAACGCGTCGATATTTGATTCGTCGCGCACACTTGTGGGTCCTATGCTTTCCCTGGCAGGATTCATTCTGATTGTTCCTTCTATTATGTACAGGTCAAAGAAAGATAAAAACACAGAAGAGAAATGAGTTGGTTAGAAGCATTAATATTGGGGCTGATACAGGGATTGACCGAGTATCTGCCAGTGAGTAGCAGCGGTCATTTGACAATAGGCTCGTATCTGTTTGGACTGAGTGGAGCGGAAAACCTCACATTCAATGTGGTGGTACATGTGGCCACGGTGTGCAGTACACTTGTTATCCTGTGGAGCGAGATTGACTGGATTCTGCGGGGACTGTTTAAGTTCAAGATGAATGCTGAGACCAAGTATTTCCTCAACATTCTGGTGTCGATGATTCCGGTGGGTATTGTCGGGGTGTTTTTCAAGGACAAGGTTGAGGAAGTGTTCGGCTCCGGACTTCTTATTGTGGGCATAATGCTTCTGCTGACCGCCACGTTGCTGATCTTCTCCTATTATGCGAAACCTCGCATTAAGGAAGAAATCAGTTGGAAAGATGCCTTGATAATAGGCGTGGCTCAGGCTTGCGCCGTGATGCCGGGTTTGTCCCGTTCAGGCAGTACCATCGCCACCGGACTGCTTCTTGGTAACAAGAAAGAGAAACTGGCGCAGTTCTCGTTCCTGATGGTGATACCCCCGATTCTCGGCGAGGCGTTGCTCGACGTTATTAAAGGGATTTCTGGAAAAGAATCGTTTGGCGGGATAGAGACGTTGTCGCTTGTGGTTGGTTTTGTGGCAGCATTCCTGTCGGGGTGTTTCGCCTGCAAATGGATGATAGGTATAGTGAAACGTGGCAAACTCGTGTATTTCGGTATCTATTGCGCCATAGTGGGTGCGATAACGATAATTTTTTCCTGCCTCTAAGATGATTGGACGATGCTTCTCAATCCCATAGAAGGCGAAATATTCTACATCGACAAGCCTCTTGGGCTTACGTCGTTTTCGGTGGTGAAACAGCTGCGGGCATGCTTGCGGCGAAAGCTGAAGACGAGAAGCATAAAGGTTGGTCATGCCGGAACTCTCGATCCTTTGGCGTCGGGAGTCCTCGTCGTGGTTACCGGCCGCAAGACCAAACTGATAGAGACGCTGCAAGGCGGAGTGAAGGAATATGTGGCAGGTCTGCGTCTTGGCGCAACCACACCGTCGTTCGACATGGAGACCCAGGAGGATGCCACAATGCCTTGGGAACATATTACTGATGAACGGATTCGCGAAGTGCTCGCTTCACGGTTCACCGGTAAGATAGAGCAGGTGCCGCCGTCGTTCTCGGCATGTAAGGTCGATGGCAAGCCGGCATATAAATTGGCTCGTCGGGGCGAGGATGTCGCCATCCGTCCGAAGACGCTGGTGATAGATGAAATAGAACTTGTGGATAGCAAATTGCCACAGCAGCCCGATATCACGATTCGGGTGCTTTGCAGCAAGGGAACTTATATCAGGGCATTGGCGCGCGACATAGGAACGGCGCTTGAAAGCGGGGCTTATCTCACGTCGTTGCGACGCACGCGGGTGGGCGATGTGCGTGTGAAAGACTGTTTGTCTTTGAGCCAGGTGCTTGATATGCTTTCCGATGCCGACTATGTGAGCGCTGAAGACGCTGAAGCAGCACGGCTTGAACGCGAAAGAGAAGAGAACCGCGCCCGTCAGGCGGCTATGACATCACGCCGCGAAGCACGTGCCAGAGCGCGTGAGTCACAGGTGAAATAGACAGAAAACGGAAATAACAAACAAAAAACATATAAGAAAATGAAACTTTCTGAATTCAATC
>JAGCVR010000060.1 GCA_017962285.1 Muribaculaceae bacterium
ATGCAATGAAAGAATTTGAAAACAAACATTAAAAACTCGCTTACTTATCAATATGAAAATTTTAGTAGCAACCGAAAAACCTTTTGCTCCAGTAGCAGTCAAGGGAATAAAAGAGGTTATTAAAGAGGCGGGGCACGAACTCGTACTCATTGAGAAAGGCACTAAAGAAGACCTGATCAACGCTATCCCCGAATGCGCTGCCCTCATCGTGCGCAGCGACAAGGTGGACCACGACGTTTTCAGCGCCGCAAAAAACCTTAAAGTCGTTGTACGCGCCGGTGCCGGTTACGACAACATTGACCTCGCCGAAGCCACAGCTCACGGCGTCTGCGTAATGAACACTCCGGGACAAAACCGCAATGCCGTGGCTGAGCTTGTTTTTGCCATGGTGCTATCGCTCATACGCAACCGCTTCAACGGCACTTCGGGCACAGAACTCAAGGAGAAAACTCTCGGTATTCATGCCTATGGCGCTGTGGGGCGCAATGTGGCACGGATTGCCAAAGGGTTCGGCATGAAGGTTTCGGCTCTCGACCCGTTTGTGGCAGATGATGTAATGATAGCCGACAACGTTACACCCGTTCACTCAGTAGAAGACCTTTATGCAGGCAACCAGTTCGTAAGTCTCCATATTCCCGCAAACGACCAGACTCGCGGCTCGGTGGGCAAACATCTGATTTCACTCCTGCCGAAGAATGGTGTCCTTATCAACACAGCACGCAAGGAAATCATCTGCGAGCCCGAACTTGAACAGGTTCTTGAGGAAAGACAGGACATCAGATACGTTGCCGACGTGAAACCCGACAATGCCGATGCCATCATTGAGAAATTTGCCGAACGGGTATTGTTCACTCCAAAGAAAATGGGTGCTCAGACTTCAGAGGCCAACATCAATGCCGGACTCGCCGCAGCCCGTCAGGTAGTGGCGCACTTGAAAGACGGCTGGAACAAGTTCCAGGTAAACAAATAGCATCCGCGCCCCGAATCGCTCTCATAGCAGTTTCGAGGCTGCATAAATAACAAGAGAGGCACCGGAGTTCATCCGGTGCCTCTGCTTTATATCGTTGCATAATTACCAGATCACGGCTCTTTCGTTCTCTGGGAGCCACATCTTGGCGTCCGGCCCCAGGTTGAACACGCGGAAGAAGTCGTCGATATTGCGCAGCGTTGCGTTCACGCGCCAGCGTCCAAGTGAGTGCGGGTCGCTCTTCGTCTGTTGATATTCGGCTTCTTCGGTGATATTCTCTGCCCAAATCCTGCCATAGCTCAGATAGAAGCGCTGCTCGGGAGTGAATCCGTCAATCTTTTCACCGCTCTGTCCCTGACGGGTTTTCTTGAATGCGTCAAAAGCCACACGCAGTCCTCCCTGATCGGCAATGTTCTCTCCAAGTGTGAGGTGTCCGTTGGCATGCAAGTCTTTCACCACCACTATCTTGTCGAACTGAGCAGCGAGTTTCTCTGCCAGTTCGTTGAAACGCGACGCGTCTTCTTCGGTCCACCAGTCAATCATATTTCCTTTCTGGTCGAAGTTACGTCCCTGGTCGTCGAATCCATGTGTCATCTCATGACCTATCACCACGCCTATTGCACCGTAATTTGTAGCGTCGTCGGCATTAACGTCAAAGAACGGATCCTGCAGAATGGCTGCCGGGAAACAAATCTCATTCGTGGAGGGATTATAGTAGGCATTCACCGTCTGTGGTGTCATTCCCCACTCATCCTTGTCAACCGGCTTGCCCCACTTGTCGAGTTGGCGGCGTGTCTCATAGACAGCTGCCTGTTTGATGTTTTCATAGAGCGACATTTCCGGGTCAATCTTCAGCCCGCTGTAATCGCGCCATTTGTCGGGGTAACCTATCTTCACCGTAAAGGAATTCAGTTTCACGAGGGCATTCACCTTTGTCTCATCGCTCATCCATGTCAGTTTTGCTATATGTTCAGCGAGCGAACGCCGCAAATCCCCTATCAGTTTCAGCATTTTCTCCTTGCTGCCGTGGGCAAAATACTTGTTCACGTAGAGTTCACCCACTGCTTCTCCAAGAAGACTGTTAGGGAACCCAAGAGCACGTTTCCAGCGAGGTTTCCGCTCCTGCTGGCCACTCAGTTTCCTTCCATAGAAATCGAATGCCACCTCTGCTATATCATCGCTCAGGTAACTTGTTCCGTGAGTTATCACCATCGTCTTCAGATAGTTGATGATATCGGCTTCCTTGAGATTCATCATCATGTCGTTTGCCACTGCCATCACTTTGGGCTGCTCCAGAATCACTTGCTTTACATTCTTCAGACCCATCAGCTCAAAATACTGACTCCAGTTGATAGCCGGATAGTCGGCCTGCAGCTGCTCCACTGTGCGGACATTATAGAGTTTTGTGTAGTCTCGCGCTTCGGCACGGCTCATTTCCACCTGGGCAAATCTGTATTCCATGTCATAGACCTGTTTCGCCACTTTTTTGGCAGAGCCTTTCTTGTAGCCGTTCATCACAAGCACCTTTTCAAGGTATGCAAGATATGCGCGCTGGATTGCCTTTGAGTCGGCATCGGTATTAAGATAATAGTCACGGTCGGGAAGTCCGCTCGTGCCTGCATCCATATATATCACATTGGCGTCGCTGTTCATCAGGTCGGCATCAATGCCTATGCTGAAGAACGGGTTCCACAGGCTCTGATGCAGCTTGGCGATAAACGCGGTCATGTCGCTCTTCTTGAAAGTTTCCATCAGGGCAAGGTCCGCTTTCAGCGGTGTCACGCCCTCGGCATTGAGCCTTACGCTGTCCATCGCCAGCGAATACAGGTCGGTCACTTTCTGACCCACACTGCCTTTCTCATGCTTCTCCTTGGCAAGGTTCAAGAATAAGTCTCTTAATTGCGTGCGGTTCTTCTCAGCCAGTTCATCGAACACGCCGTAGCTCGAATACTCCGGTGTGAGTGGGTTAGCTTTCATCCAGCCTCCGCCGGCATATTCATAAAAGTCGTCGCCCGGATTCACCTGCAGGTTCATGTCTTTCACATTCATGCCTGCACTCTGCGCTGCCACAGTCAGGAAACTCGCCATGACAGTCAATGACATTAAAATCTTTTTCATCATATTTCTATTATTTTGTTATATTCATTTCACTGATGCGCCATAACCTGCCGACGTAACGGCATTAATCACATCGGAATCTGCAACATCGCCCTCAACATAGGCTACACTGCCGGCAAGGTCCACCCTCACCCTTTCCACTCCATGAAGTTTGGCGATTTCTTTCTCCACCCTTTCACGGCAGTGGTTGCACATCATGCCTTCTATCTTAAACTCTTTCATTCTCTTCGCTTTGTTTTCTTTCTTTAAACGCATCGACTTGATATGATTCGACAAAAGCGCCACCGCGATGCATACAAGCAATAATACACTGAACGCCACATTCAGCACTCCTGAGCCCATCTCGTGGCAGTGCAAATCAATGTGCGGCATGGCTGCCACAAAGGTTTCACGCCAGCCAGGCAGATAATCCACCAGCAGTCCGAAGCCCATAGCACCAGCCACAATCACCGCCAGATATGTCCACATTGCCCTTTTTCCGAGAGTATGCCCCACGACAAGCATCGATGCGAAATTTGCGGCAGGACCCGCCATCAGAAGCACAAGTGCACAGCCTGGCGACAACCCTTTGAGCATCAGTGCGGCAGCTATGGGAATGGAACCAGTGGCGCACACATACATCGGCACGGCAATCATCACTATCACCACCATGTTCAACAACGAATGCTGACCGAATCTCAGGAAGAAATCATCGGGCAGAAGCACCGTTATCAGTGTGGCTATAACCAGTCCCAGGACAAGCCAGCGGCCTATGTTCTGAAGCATCTCGAAGAATCCGTAGCGAAAAACCTCTACAATCTTGTCCTTGAGTGTCAACTCTCCGGGCGCATTTTCAGATTCTTGACGCAAAACGTTTTCTTCCGCAGTATCTTCTTTTTCCACGCGCCCAACCACCAGTCCGCCAAACACTGCCGTTACAAGCGCAGCAACCGGACGCAGCACGGCAAATGGCAGACCCAACATGGAATATGTTGCGGCAATACTGTCAACGCCTGTCTGCGGGGTAGCTATCAGGAAGGATGTGGATGCAGCCCTCGATGCACCACCCTTGCGCAGAGACACTGTGGTAGGCAGGACTCCGCATGAACACAATGGCAATGGTATCCCCACAAGCGCGGCAAGGATCACCGACTTGAACCCTGTACCCGACAGGTAGTGCGAACACAACCGTTCCGGCACAAAGGCTCGCAGCACACCGGCTATCAAAAAGCCAAGCACCAGATACGGCGACATCTCATTCAGTAATGCAAAAAACGCCTGCAGATACTCCATTCTTTAACTTCCTGCGCAAAGCGCATTACTTCACTTTCACTTCCTCGGGCACAACCCCGATTACTTCACCTTTTACTTCCTCGGGCGAAGCCCGATTACTCCCACTTATTTAATCAAATTCCCCAATATGTCACGGGTGATGGTGCGTGTGGCGGCAGATGTGGCGTTCTTAACCACTTTACCTGTAGTAGAAGTACTGCTCTTGCGGCTCTTTTTGCCGGTAATCTTGTCGGACACGAATGAACCGAGAATGGTTGCCAGCGTTGCGGTTACCGCGGTCATAATGGCTTTAAGCACTTTCTTCACGATGCCGGGTTTGGATTTGCCACCCTTGCCGGCTTCTTTCTCTGCCTTAGCCGCTTCTTTCTCTGCCTCCTTCTCGGCTTTAATGCGCTCGCTCTCCTCTGCTTCGCGCTCGCTCTCTGCAATAAGCATTTCAAATGCGCTCTCGCGGTCCACCGGAGTGTCGTATTTGCCGAAAATCTGACTGCTTTGAATGAGTCGTTTGCGCTCGCTGTCGTCTATTGCTCCAATCTGGCTCAACGGGAACAAGATTTTAGCGCGTTCCACAACATTGGGCGCACCCTTCTCATCCAGGAACGACACCAGCGCCTCGCCGGTCTCAAGTTTGGTTATGGCATCGAATGTGTCGAAGCCTTCATTTGCGCGGAAGGTCTTGGCTGCCACTTTCACAGCCTCCTGATCCTTCGGTGTGTAGGCGCGAAGCGCGTGTTGAACGCGGTTGCCAAGCTGACCGAGAATTGTCTCCGGAATATCAGTGGGGCTCTGTGTCACGAAGTAGATGCCCACACCTTTACTTCTTATCAGCCTTATCACTTGCTCAATCTTGTCAACAAGTGCCTTCGAGGTGTCCTCGAACAGCATGTGAGCCTCGTCGAAGAAGAACACGAGACGTGGCAGGTCCAAATCGCCCACCTCGGGCAGTGTCGTGTATAATTCGGACAGAAGCCAAAGCATGAATGTTGAGTAAAGCTTGGGCTGCAGCATCAGTTTGTCGGCAGCAAGCACACTCATAACGCCACGACCGTCAACAGTGGTGGACAGCAGATCCATGATATCAAACGACGGACGGCCAAGGAAATACTCGGCGCCCTGCGACTCAAGTCTCAGCAACGCGCGCTGAATGGCTCCGATACTTGCAACCGACACGTTTCCATATTTCACAGTATAGTCGCGAGAATGGTCGGCAACGTAAGCCAGCATCTGACGCAAATCTTTCAGGTCGTCGAGGAACAGACCTCGCTCATCGGCAATACGGAACACAATATTAAGCACTCCAGCCTGAGTCTCGTTCAAGCCGAGAAGACGCGAAAACATATCCGGACCTATCTGCGATACTGCCGCACGCATCGGCTGCCCCTGCTCACCGAACACATCGTAGAACCTCACCGGACATGCCATGAAGTCGGGCTTCTCCAGA
>JAGCVR010000061.1 GCA_017962285.1 Muribaculaceae bacterium
ATATAAACTCTGGTTAAAAAAGACTACTTACATATTTATTTCTTCGCTCAATCTTGTAACAGCGCATAACTTTGCAGTGAAAATCGTGGTAGCATCTTCCACTATCTCTGGCAATAAACGGATAATGGCATTCATGGAAGAGAGTGCTGGAAAGAGAATATTTACAACTAAATAAAGATACTTTTATGAATTCTGAAAATTCCATCTTAGGCAACCAATTGGTTGTGATGAGCAGAGCAGACTTGGATGCTCTGGTAGAGAAAATGGCAAGCAATCTGATTGCCATGAGAGTTGAAACAGAAGACAAGACCTCCCGCGGGAATGATGTCTGCCCTGTAGTGTATAACGACGAGCGTTTCATCACCCGTGAAGAAACAGCAAAACTGCTCCATGTGGATTTTTCCACACTATGGCGATGGAACAAGTTGGGCCTTCTTCGACCCAACAAGGTTGGACCGCGTCGTGTCATGTACAAGTACAGCGATGTGCTGAAGAAACTCAATGGTGAAGGACAACAGAAAGAAGAAAAGAAAGAGGAAGAGGAACAGAAACAGAAACAGAAAGGAGAAGGCAATGAAGAAAGATGCTAACACCATTTTGCTTTTCACCGAGCATCGAGCAGCCATCGATTATTTGTCTGACGAAGATGCTGGCAAACTCACCAAAGCTCTCTTTGCATACGTGGATGAAAGCAAGTTGCCCGATTTCAATGGACCGATGATGTCTCTCTTCACGGTAATCCGTACCCAGATAGACCGTAGTCACGAGGCGTACAAGGCAAAATGCGAGAGAAACAGTGCCAACGCTAAGAAACGCTTCGCCGTTCATTCCACGTCAGCGACCGCAAGTTCTGGCAACCCATCGCAAGCGAACGTAAGCGAACGCATGCCGCTGCTGCGGAGTCAATGAGTCGCTCATGAAAAAAATAATTGCAAATTAATTATATTGGCTGATATTATTGGAGCAAAAAACAACTGGATACAAATGTAAATAAAAAATCGCGATTTATAAGCCGGCTGATATGAGTTTTTCTTTTGTGGAAAGTCCACCACCGCCGTCACGGCCGCACATCTTCGACGTGCGCGTGAGCTATTGCCGTCTGTCGAGGGTCTGCAAAACTGATGATTACACAAGGTGGTCGCCTTCAGCGACAGCGAGGACGGGTCACTGCCCACCCCCAGTTTCGCGCTCAACACTACGTATCTCGCTGCTCTACTGAGGGTTATGCAAATGCTCGGCCGTTGGGCGAGGATGCAGAATTGAAACTGCACGAATGCTAATTTAGTTTTTTTCTTCTTGTGAGACACCCTGCTCTCTGCCCCATGCGGAATTATCGCAGTTTTTCGGTGACGAGGAGCAGGTGGCGGCCGGTGGCTGTGGTGGTGGCAAAGATGAATGTGTCGCCCCCGTCTTTCAGCCGGAGTTTGTGCCGCAGCGCCTCCGCCCCTATGGGGAAATTGCGGGTGGTGATGTTGGCGTGCGTTATCCCAGCCAAGCCGGCTTTCAACTCTTTTTTATTCATGGAGCAGACCCTTTTTACCATAAAAGCTCTCCCGGGGAAGTCGGGGACCGGAGATTTTGAAACAAACAGGTGACTCTGAGCCGATATCGGCGAAACACCGAAGAAATTGGCTATGGCGGCAAAGCAGCCGGCTTTCATCACCGACGCGTTTGGCTCAAAAAGATAGAGCGGCGCCTCGGAGTCTTCGTTCCATACAGGTGGCGAGGGAAAATCCTCTCCCCACTGGAATGAGAAAGTCTGGCCGTCGTTGACGCAGGACATCTGCGGCGAGTGTGGAGCGTCACCCTCAGTGTCAATCACCGCGAGAAGTTCCTTGCACTCGTTGGCGGTACTGACTATGTGAATCTGGCTTATTCCGGGCAAATCGCGGATAAGCGCGGTAACGTCGAGCATGGGTGAGAGTTTCAGGATGACGCGCTGAGCCCTTTGCCTGAGAAGCGGCATCAGGGAAACCACGTCGGGCTCACAATCGCCCACTGCCACCATCTTGCGCCCGTGCGAATCGCGCCGCGCAGGGTCCAGAAAGATGGTCCCGACCGGCTCCATCCCTGTCAGATAGTTCTCGGCATTATCGCAGAGAACCGTGGCGTTGCCGATGCCCAGAAGCGGGAAATTGTGGCGGGCGATTTCGCACAACAGCAGATTCCGCTCCACGAATACCGCCTTACGCACCGACCGCGACATAAAGGTGAAGTCGACACCGAATCCGCCTGTCAGGTCAGCCATTGTGTCGCCCACAACAAGTGTCGCCTTGTACTGCGCCGTAGTCTGCGACGAGCACTGCTCAATGGAGAGGTGCGGCGGAAACACCACACCGTCGCAGTCTGCCCACATCGGCAGCTTGTGTCGGGCAATCTGAATACCCGTAATCTGATTCAAGGCGAAGGCGACATCCACAAGAGGGTTGTTGTTCGCCCTGAGAGCGAGCATCCGCGGATTGTCATCCCTGTGCTCACGCACGAATGCCAAGGTGGCATCTGGGTCATTGTCTTTGCTGATGAAAGGGGGCATTTTTTAGTTAACAAGTTGACGAGTAAACGAGTTGACAAGCAGATACTTTAGTTAGTTGACAAGTTGACGAGTTGACGAGTTGACAAGCAGATACTTTGTTAGTTGACGAGTAAACGAGCTGGTTTTTATCACTTATAGCAGGTACTCCAATTTGTTCTGTACTTGTAACTTGGAGCCAGTTTGCTTTCTGGAAAAACCTCTTTCACCTTGCCGTCTTTGTCACGATACCAGGCATAGTTCCAGCCCTTTCCCATATCCAGATAGAGGGCATGGGTAACTTTATATTTGCTCAGGCATTTCACGAAGAACTCGTAGGTCATCACCTTCTTCGACTCTGCCATACATAGTTTGCCGTCCTTTTCGCACAATGCCCTGTAGATGTTCCTGCTATTCTTCATCTTGGCGCCGATAGCCCTGGCTATGCCATCCTTGATGATCAGCAACTGACAGAAGCCCATGTCCCAACCATCTGCCACGGTAGGATAATCAGCCTTCCTCATGAACTTCCATTTGCCTTTGCCCCACACGAAGCCTCCGGTATTAGCCCTGCAGCGGAAGCCCTTCTTCATTTCTCCGCCGCAGATATGGTTATCCGCAATGTTCGAATGTTTGAACTCATTAAGCAGCTCGCCGGTAAAAGCCGCCTCACAACAGAACTCCACTTCGCTCTGCGCAGTCTTTGGCATCTTACCGCACACCAGATCTATCTTAGTATAATCGGGGTAATATACGTTGAGATTATCTGTAGTCTCAACGATAACGGCATTGCCCGTAAAAAACTGAGCAAGTAGCACAATGACAGTGATTATCTTTTTCATGCACATCATCTGAAAAAACTCATAAAGTCGGGCCTCCACATTCTTACTTTCATCATAATGACAAATGCATAAGAACTTAATCTTTAATCTTCAAGAATTTAGGTTCAACAATAGTGTCTTTTATTTCAAATTCTATCTGATCTGTGTTTTCGACCCTGCAAGCATAATGTATCAACACCGTTCCCTTCTGACCGCTGCTTTCAGCAACTTCACTGCCAGAACACCTGAACCATTCTGAAGTATCGAGATAATCACCGGCTACAAGATATCTCCACTCGCCATTTACAAGCGTTAGAATACGATAATAACGCCATTGGCTGTTTACCCATGTATGCAGATAGCCAACATCGCAAGTCCCATTTCCATCAAGGTCTCCTTCGTTAACAAGTTTGGGACTAAAATAACGACACCCATATAGATTCAATCTTGGTATGGCTTTGTTATTTGATTTCGCATAGTATTGCCATTTGTCACCATCTTCCTTGGTATTGTCGTAAACAACATATAAAGTATCTATACCCTTGCCCGTAAAATTACCTACTATTGTATCTTGCTCGTTATGGGCAAGCACGCTGTTAATACAATGGAAGGTGACATCTGTATTCGTTTCTTGCATCAAACTGTCGTTATCCGTGCCCACTTTATTTTCCGCATCGTTTACCACGACCCGATTGCATGCCAATATCGGTACCAGACATACAATAGCTAAAACGCCTATGGTCCTCGCACAGATCCTTCTTATCTTCTTTTTCATCATTTTCGTGTGCTTTTAATAAACCCAAAGTTTAGCTTGCCGTTTCTACATCCAGTCCATGGCACCGGTTCAGTTCACCACCTGGAAATCGTCGTCGGGGTTCTCATAGTGGTCTTTCCAGTATTCGTCGTCCCAGTTGAGTTCCTCCTCCACGCTCATTTTTCCACCGGCATTTTCGGGTTCCACGTCGGGTTCCTCTTCGGCACCGAACAGGAATTCGTCTTCCTCGCGCACACGGTGACGTTCGTCGAGGTCGCTGTGGACGAGGTCCTCAGGGATGCGGTTATGCTCGTCGTTGATTGTTCGCCAGAGCAAGTCCTTCAGTTCGGTCAGACCCATCTGCGCCACCGACGAGATGAACACGCTGGGCACGTCCTGCGGCAGTTCGGGTCGAATCTGCTCCATCAGTTCCTCGTCGAGCATGTCGCACTTGGTGATGGCAAGCACACGCGGCTTGTTCACGAGTTCGGGATTGAACGTGGCGAGTTCGTTGCACAGAATGGCATATTCCTTGGCGATGTCGTCGCTGTCGGCAGGTATCATGAACAGGAGCACCGCGTTACGCTCTATGTGGCGCAGAAACATGAGTCCCAAGCCCTTACCCTCGCTCGCGCCCTCGATTATTCCGGGAATGTCAGCCATGACAAACGACTGCTGCCCGCGATAGTTCACGATACCCAGGTTCGGTTCCAGCGTGGTAAAGGCATAGTTGGCGATTTTAGGCTTTGCTGCACTCACCACCGAGAGCAGCGTGGATTTTCCGGCGTTGGGAAATCCCACAAGTCCCACGTCAGCAAGAAGTTTCAATTCAAGGATGATGGCTTTCTCCACACCCATCTCGCCCGGTTGCGCAAAACGCGGAGTCTGGCGGGTTGCGGTCTTGAAGTGCCAGTTGCCCAGTCCTCCCCTGCCGCCACGCAGCAGCCGCACCACCTGACCGTGGCGGGTCACGTCACACAGGAATTCGCCCGTCTCGGCATCATACACGGCAGTGCCGCAGGGCACCTCTATGGTGCGGTCCTCGCCGTCCTTTCCCGTACTGGTGTTTTCATACCCCGGCGCGCCGTCGGTGGCATAGATGTGACGGGTATATTTCAGGTGGATGAGAGTCCACAGGTTGCTGTTTCCCTTGAGGAAGATGTGTCCGCCACGACCGCCGTCACCGCCGTCGGGACCGCCCTTGGGCATATACTTGGCGCGGTGCAGGTGAGCCGAGCCGGCGCCGCCCTTGCCCGAGCGGCAAAGTATCTTCACATAGTCGATGAAATTGGATTCTGCCATAACGCTTTTGCAATTTTCTGCAAAATTACAAAAAATAGCAATAAATCCGCATGACTGTTTTGTGATTAATTATGCAGTTTTGGTTAACGAAATGTATATTTGCTGAAAAGCCATCGCCTCCGGTGATTTTTGCAACAGTCTCATCTACATCGATGATTTTCACTTTTTGGGGAGGAGCGACAGCGAGATTTTCTCGTTTGTTACCGGATGGATGAATGACACGGCAGCAGCCCGGAGCCAGATTCCACCGGCAGGTGGTGCCGGAAAACCGAATTCCCCTTCCATGGCCACAGCGAGATTTTCACTGACTGGGACAGAGCCGCCACCATAGAGCGTATCGCCCACGACGGGCACAGCTAAGCCCCGATGATGCGCCGCATGAACACGAATCTGGTGTGTGCGACCCTGCAGCGGGTGAAACTCCACCACCGAGAATCCCTCAATCCGCATTAGGGTGCGGAACGTGGTGGTGGCAGGTTTTCCGTGGTGAGAATCCACCATCTGGCGGGGACGGTCGGTGATGCTTGGCAGCAACGGTAGCGATACTTCACCGGAATCATGCGCCACATTCCCACGGAGCAGGGCAATATAGGTCTTGGCGACTTCGCCGCGTTCAAACATCTGCTGCATAAGAGTAAACGTGCGGCCATCCTTGGCGATGACCACAAGCCCCGATGTGGCCTGGTCCAGGCGATGGGTAATCAGTGGACCGGCAGCATCCGGAAAAGATTCCCGGGCCCAGGAGAATAGAGAGCGGGAGTGCGCTTTCCCCTCAACCGAAGCCATCCCCGACGGTTTGTTCACCACGGCGAGCCACTTGTCCTGCCACACGATTTCCGCCTCGCTTTCCGGCGGTGCAAGAAGCGGATTCGGCTCCACGCTGAGCCCGCGCATCATCCACGACAGAAGCGGCAGGCACTTGTGGTGGCACGAGGGATAGAAATCGCCGTGATTGCGCACCTCATTCTCCGGTGATGCGCCATACCAGAACTCACCCATGCATAGAGGACGCAGGCTGTGGGAGAACGCATACTGGAGCAGACGTGGCGCGGCACATTCGCCAGTTCCGGCAGGCGGCAGCGAAGCCGGCTCGCCGTTTTCGCGGTGATACCGGGCGAATACATCTTCGATGGTGGCAGATTCTCCAACAGCGTTTTTCACCACGAAAAGCCTGAAAATGCGTTGCTGAAGATTTTCCGACATCTGCCTGCGCAGCGTTTTCAAACGGTCGATTTCCTCGCGGCGACGGGCAATCTCATTCTCTATGACGGCACTGTTATGCGCATGGCGCAACCGCATCCGCTTCATCTCCGCTTTCTGAAACTGACTCTCACGGGCAAGAGACTCAGATTGTTCCGCGGTTAAATTTCCCTTGGCACGGATTGATCTCCGCTGCTCCTTATCATGATCGAATTTAAAGCGCATATTACGTTCCTCAGCAATCTGCTCCGCCATAAGAGTTTTCCTTTCCGTTTCCAATCCTGCAAGATCGCTGTCATTCTCCAGTTTCCGAATCTTCCGGTTCAGTTCGGTGATTTCCGCCTCACCCCGCCTGAATTCTCCATCGGGAACGGTAAGGTCGTAGATTGGCGGCACGAAAAAAGCATCGTCGTGCAACCCCTGAACGTGACCCGAAAAAGCCGCGATGAAACCAACGTTTCCCCGCGAGTCTTCGGCAACAAGCACTCCCATCATCTTACCCTCGTTTAGAGAAACATTGGCGGGGTAATGCGTCTCAATATAGACGGTTACCTCGTCTTTCGCCATGATCGCAAGCGGATGCGGAGAGTAGCAGAACGGATAAGTGAATTGCGCGGGTTTTGAAACCCCGATGTTGCCAAGCAAGTGAAAACAATGGTTATCTGCCATTACCAACTCTCATTTAATGCCTCGGTTTCAGGCATCCGGTTCAAACAATGGGAACCTCGCGCGAAAGGCTCTGCTCCAGCGAAATGAGCGTTTCCGTAGCCGCAACGCCCGGAATATGCTGAATCTTTCCATTGAGCAGATCCATGAGGTGGTCGTTGTCGCGTGCATAGAGCTTAATCAGCATCGTGTAAGGACCAGTGGTGAAATGGCACTCCACCACCTCGCCGATTTTTGCCAGTTCTTCCACCACATTCCGGTACATCGACCCACGCTCCAGTTTCAGCCCGATGTAGGTACACGCCCCATATCCCAGCAGTTTAGGGTTTATGCTATACCCTGAGCCTGTGATCACACCGGCTTCCACCATGCGCTGGATTCGCTGGTGAACTGCCGCGCGCGACACGCCACATTCACCGGCGATGTCTTTCGACGGAATGCGTGCGTTTCTCGTGATTATTTTAAGAATCTTTTTGTCAAGGTCGTCGAGGATGTTCATAGCGAAAAAGAATTATAGATGAATACTCCAGGAGAAAATGTAATAAACAGTTATGATTGCCACAATCACCGCCACGATGAGCATGGCTATGCGCCCGTACTGATTTGTGCAAGTATTGTCGTCGATATGCTCCATGGCAACATCGGAGAGTTCCGATTCGGAAACGTCGGCTGTCGCAGCGGATTCAACAATCTGCCTTGCCCGTTCCAAATCGGCAGAGTGGACAAGAAGTTTAACAGGGTCATTGAGAAACGAGTATTTCGCATACTCACCGGTGAGGGCGCACTCGATGCCGGCATCCTCGAGCATGGTCTTGACAAGGTTTGCCTCAAAATCG
>JAGCVR010000062.1 GCA_017962285.1 Muribaculaceae bacterium
ACAAGCAAGCCGCTGAAATCGCTCAGATTGAAGGAGCACAGGTGGACGAAGTAACTGACCAGAACAACCTTACCGCAATTAAGGTTACATTCGACAATGGCATCTAGTTAAAGACAGGAAAAAGCAATCTAAGCGATGCCGCAAAGAATTCGCTTTCGCAGTTTGCCACTTCGCTGCAGAACAATCCTCAGACAAACATCCAGATTTTCGGCTACACCGACAATACCGGCAGCCGTGAGCTTAACGAGCGTCTAAGCAACGAGCGTGCAAGCGTGGTGAAGAATTACCTTGTTAACTCGGGTGTTAGCGATGGCCGAATGTACAGTGAAGGCTTCGCATGGGACAATCCTGTGGCAAGCAATGACACAGAAGCCGGTCGTGCTCAGAATCGCCGTGTGGAAATCTACATTACCGCAAGTCAGGAAATGGTAGAGGCAGCAAACGCAGGAACACTCAAGTAATAAGTTTGTTTCATAACTCAGAAGAGTGGGGCATCGGGATACATACCTGATGCTCCATTTCTTTTCTGGGCTTTCAGTGACACAAAAACTAAAAGGAGTCTCCTTACTCAAGAGACTCCTTTTAGAAGTTTATAGTTAAGCAATCAAAAAAATATTAATGGTAAAAAAACAAAGGGGAATTAACGTTCCAAGTCATCAATCTCAATCTCACTGTTCAGAAGAGATTGGTCATCAATGCCAAGTTCACCGTAACTCCACTCGTCATCATCAAAGAATACTTGATTTGTCAGACAACTCGTGCATGTCAAGCACATGATAAGAGCTGCGAAAAACAATGTAAAATATTTTCTTGCGTTTTTCATCACCCCAAAATTAGGTAAAAATTTTTAACTGGCAATTTAATTTAGTTTTTTTAACAGTTAAACGTTTTCATTTTGAGCATGAAAAAGCATTTTTTGAGGGTGTTAATGATGATGTGGAATATTTCAGCGGTTTTTTCTGTTTATTTCTATTTACTTTTTGTAATTTTGTGATACTAAAAATTCAAAATCATGAAAATTAAACCGACACTTAAAACATTGCTCGCTTCCTTGCTGATTTTCAGTTTCTTTACAGTTGTTGCGGAGGAAAAGAAGCCTGCAATGAAATTCTACGATGTTCTGGACAAGGGCACTTTCAGAATGATAAACCGAGCTTATGGCTACGATGAAACAGGAACTCCTTTCACCCGACTGCCCAAGGTGCTGAAGGACAGTGTGCGCCCGACGCTGTGGGACCGCAGCCTGTGCACCAGCGGTTACGGATTCAGGTTTGCCACCGACTCCAAGCGCATAGGTATTGAATACAATCTTCTGTGGAATGCCCATCTGCCACACATGGCATATACCGGTATAAAAGGCACCGACCTCTATATTCTGCGCGACGATGGTGTGTGGGAATTCGTGAACTGCAACCGCCCCACGCGCGATTCAATTCAGACAAAGACCTTTGTGGAGAATCTCGACGGAAAGATGCACGAGTATATGCTCTACCTGCCACTCTACGACGGCATAAACTGGATGCGGATAGGGGTGGACAGCACCGCCTATATAGGACTGCCGCAGGTTCCTTCACCGGCGCTTAATAAGAAAATCGTGTTTTATGGAACGAGCGTTCTGCAAGGTGGTTGTGCCACACGTCCGGGAATGGTAGGCACAAGCATTATCCAGCGCGACCTGGATGTGGAGTGTGTGAATCTCGGGTTCAGCGGTGAGGGAAAGATGGACTTCTGCATGGCACGAGCCATGGCACAGATTCCCGATGTGGTGGCATACGTTCTCGACCCCATTCCGAATTGCACCGAGATGATGTGCGACACCCTGACTTATGATTTCGTCAAGATTCTGAGAACGCTGCGTCCCGATGTGCCTATTTTCATGGTTGAGGGAATGGAGTACAGCTACGAGAAGTACGATTCGTTCTTCCGCAACTATCTGCCACGGAAAAACGAAAAATTCCACAATAATTATCTGAAGCTGAAGGCTGAAAACCCCGATAATCTCTATTATATCGACCGCTATAACCAGTGGGGACCCGACAACGAAGGAACGGTTGACGGAATCCACCTAACCGACATCGGCTTCTATTTCTATGCCAAAAAAATTGAACCATATCTGGAACCGCTTCTAAAGCAAAAATAGCTTATCAAACGCCCCGACTACATAGCAGAACTGATATCCCAGGGTGAGCACGAACATCAGGACTTCAAATATCAGATCTCGGACTCTCGCAAGATAGCCCGCAGTATTTCCGCATTTGCCAATAACGACGGCGGCAGGTTGCTGATAGGAGTGAAAGACAACGGGCGGATTGCCGGGGTGAGTTCCGATGAGGAAATCTACATGGTGGAGCAGGCGGCGCAGATGTACTGCCGTCCGCCGCAGACGCTCGACTTCAAGCTCCATCGCATTGAGGGGAAAACCATTCTCGTGGCCACCATCCGCGAGTCGGACGTGAAACCCGTAAAGGCTCCCGATGAACAGGGCGAGTGGCGCACATATTATCGTGTGGCAGACGAGAACATTGCCGTGAGTGATATTCACGAACAGGTGATAGAACGGAAATCATCTGCCCATTCATCAACAACGCTCGCTTTCAGCGAAAGCGAGCATTGTCTGCTTGAATATCTCCAAAATCATGGCGCAATCACAGCCGAGGGTTATATGCGCCTGTGTCACATTTCACGACTTGCCGCGGAGATGAGTCTGGTCAATCTGTGTGAGATGGGAGTCCTGAAAATTTCCTATCACGACTCCTCCTGCGTGTTTTCGCTGACGTAGGCGAGCGCCCTTGAGAACTGGTCGGGGCACGAAGTGGGTTTGAAACCACATCTGATGCCTTGAAGCCGTGCAATGATATCTTCACGTTTCATCCCTTCCACAAGACGTGACAATCCCTGGAGGTTGCCGTTGCATCCGCCTTCAAACGAAACGTTTCTTACCACATCGTTCTCGTCGATTTCGAAATGGATTTTCTGCGAGCACGTGCCGTGAGTGATATATGAGAATTTTCTGTTCATTGGTAGCAATCAGAAACTGAATATATGGTACTCAAACGGCTGAAGCGAGATTTCCTTTTCAGCGGTTACTGTCTTGCCGGTCAGCGCATCGGTAAGTTTCTTCCCGACAATTTCCGCCGGATTGGCAACGGTGATTTCCTTGTCGCGGACATTTACAACCACATAGAACCATTCATTGTCGAGGCCTTTCTTGAATACCAGGGCATCTTCGCAGGGGAAATAGGTGGTTTCGCCTTTTCGCAGTGCGGCATTGTCGTTGTATAACCCAATCAAAGACTGATATTCCTTGTAGATTACCGGTTTCGCGGTCCAGTCAACCGGAACAAATTTGAAGAAATTAATCGGGTCGGGGTAACCCACTTCCTGCGAGCCGTAGATCAATGCGCCGCCATGAGGAAATATCGAAGCCACATAGGCAGCCATGGCGCCGCGGTCGGATTTGAACTGCACACAAGGCTCCACTTCAGTGGCATGGTCGTGATTGGTGGTGAAACGGAGTTTCACTTTGCCCGGCGGCAGACTTTCATATTCCGCCTTGTCGGCTTTGATAAGTTCTACTGCGCTCGATCCGTCGAACACTTTCACTATCACATCTTTGTAATCCCAGCCATAGTTCATGTCGAATCCGCCAACAGTGAAGTTGTCGGGGCTCTTGCCTTCGGCGAGCATGAGGATGTGGCGTTTACCTGCGGCTTTTCGGAGCTGGCTGATGGCATCTTTC
>JAGCVR010000063.1 GCA_017962285.1 Muribaculaceae bacterium
ATCTGGGGCTTGGTTCGTGCTGGATTCAGGTGCGGAACCGTATGCACGACGACGAAACCACTGCGAGCGAGGGGATTAAGGATTTGCTTGAACTCGAAGGAAGCCTGCAGGTGGTGTGTGTGCTGTCGATAGGGCACAAAGACGAGGAACGCAAACCGCAGAACGTGGAAAAACTCCTCTGGGAACGTGTGGAAGTAAAGTGAGTTGGATGTCCTTGCTATGAAAAAGGTGGTGATGATATGAGCCGGGAATGTGGCAACGAGCATGGCGCTGGCGCTCTGCGGGAAATGCCATGTGGCTCAGGTTTACAGCCGGCACTTGGACAATGCGCTGGCGCTTGCCGAAAGAGTGGGGTGTGAGGCTACCGACAATCTCGGTGCTTTAGCTGCCGACGCCGACTTTTATGTGGTGAGTGTTGTGGACGATGCCATTGCGGAGATATTGCGTGAGGTGCCCGATAATGGCGCTGTCTGGCTGCATACCAGCGGAAGCGTGCCGATGAGCGTGTTCGACGGGAAACGCAAGCGCTGTGGCGTGCTTTATCCCATGCAGTCGTTCACGAAAGCGATGCCAGCCAATATGAGCGAAGTCCATTTCTTCGTGGAAGGCAGCGACCCACATATCACTGCTGAAATCAGCGAATTTGCGCGACTCATGTCGAGCCATGTTCAGGTTGCCGACAGCGAGAAGATAAAGAATCTGCACTTAGCGGCAGTGTTTGCCTGCAATTTCGCAAATCACATGTGGACACTTTCAGCCGAGGTGCTTGAAGAAGCTGGGATGGATTTCGACGCGATGAAGCCGCTGATAAAAACCACCGTGGAAAAACTCGCCCACCTCAGCCCCGCCGAGTCGCAGACGGGTCCGGCGCAACGTGGCGACAAGGGAATCGTGAAGAGCCATCTGGCGATGCTCTCAGGCGACAAACGCGAGATATACAAGATGCTCAGCGAGAGCATAATGCAACGCAGAAAAAATAATTAAAAAGTTGGAAGAATTGGTTTTTTGTTATATTTTTGCAATATCATCAGGGTTTTGCTTGATTTTAACGTCGCACTAAATCATTATGAAAATTCTGATAAGACCGAATATTGGGCAACTTTTTGTTATACAAAGTATTATGTGATTTGATGTGTTAAAATGTGGCGGAATCAAATTAATTTTTTTAAAAATGAAATCAAAAAGAACAACAATTGCTACTAATGGTATGGATGTTATAGTTCTCAGAAGGGATATGACATTCGATGAACAAATGACGTTAAATAACGCGATTTATGTTATAAAATATGTGTTTGATTTAAATAATGAAACAACTATTTTGCCTGATAATTGCGTTTTAAAATTTATTGGAGGAAAATTGCAAAATGGAATCATTGGTTTAAATAATGCTAAAATTGAGGCATGTGGTGAAATATTCGGTGAAGGTTTAAGTTTTATTGGGAAAATACAGAATGAAGCAAGTCCCGAATGGTTTGAAGTTGTCGATGAACAAAATTCGAATGATTCAAGTTCTGACTCGATAAAGATTGAAAGGTCAATTAATGCATTTTCATCCATAAAACTGGCTTCTCGCGATTATGTAATCGACAGACCAATTAATATACGTAAGTCATGCTTTATTAAAGGAAATTCATTCGCGTGTTTCTTTTCGGCAGAAGAGTCAGACTCATCAAGGACTAGACTTATAGCAACTAATCATATCCCATGTATTCTTAATATAAATATGGATTATGATAATAATATTCCAAATGAGAAGAATACCGATGAATCAATCGAACTTTACAAATCGACCGAAGTATGGAGGGATTTCTTTATTTCGGGTATAAATTCTGGATGTCTTATAGGTGATGTTGACAATAGTGGCTTGATTGATGTTTCTGATGTGGTGGAGCTAGCAGACTTTGTAATGGGTGGTTTGCCGGAACAGTTTTATAAAATTGTTGCCGACGTGAATGAGGATGGTATAATAGATGTAACGGATGTGGTGTTAACTGCAAATAGGGCTATGGGAGATTGAAAAAGGTTTTTAGAATAAACTTCGCAATTTGTTGAGAATACTTTGTTAATATTTGTATGATACATCTTTTATTTCAAATGAATGGTGATGGGTAAGATAGGATATGACTTAGCGCAGGTGAAGGCGATAGCCTTCGATGTGGATGGCGTCTTGTCGCCTTCGACGATACCTCTCGGTGCCGATGGCGTGCCGTGCAGGATGGTGAACATAAAAGACGGGTATGCCTTGCAGCACGCTGTGAAGCACGGCTTGAAAATAGCGATTATCAGCGGAGCCAAGACCGAGCCGGTGGAGATTCGTTTCCGAGCCCTCGGTGTCCAGGACATCTTCATGGGTTCGAAGGTGAAACTGCCGGTTTTCGAGCAGTGGCTCGCAAAATATGACCTGAGCCCTGCCGAAGTGATTTTCGTGGGCGATGATGTGCCCGACATCCCGGTGATGGAGAAAGCCGGGCTGAGTGTGGCACCGGCCGATGCCTGCAGCGAGGTGAAGCAGATTGCCGGCTATGTGTCGCCTCATGACGGGGGACATGGTGTGGCTCGCGAAGTGATTGAACAGGTGATGAAGGCGCATGGCACATGGATGGACGATGTGCACGCTTTCGGATGGTAGGAACTAAGCAGCTATAGTTCGTGAAATTTCTGGAAAAATACGATGTGGTACTTGCGAGCAATTCTCCCCGCAGGCGCGAGTTGCTTGCCGACATGGACATCAACTTCCGTGTGGAAGTTATCGGTGACATTGAAGAAAGTTACCCAGATGATTTGCCTGCCGAAAAAATCGCTGAATATCTTTCGCGGCTGAAGGCCAACGCCTATGGTTTGAGCACGAACGAATTGCTCATAACCGCCGATACCATTGTGGTACTTGGTGATAAAGTGCTTGGCAAGCCAGAGAACGAGGAGCAGGCGCGCGAAATGCTTGAGATGCTGAGCGGAATGACGCACCAGGTGATTACCGGCGTCACGGTGAGAACGCATGACCATACTGAGACGTTCAGCGACATAACCGAAGTGGAATTCGCTCACCTCACCCCAGATGAGATAGACTATTACGTGAGCAACTATCACCCAACCGACAAGGCAGGGGCGTATGGTATTCAGGAATGGATAGGATGCGTGGGAATCAGGCGAATCAACGGCAGTTTCTATAATGTGATGGGACTTCCTGTCCAGAAACTGTATGAAACGCTTAAAACCTGTTTCTGAACGACATGAAAGTTTTTCTCTTTAATCCTGAGAACGATCTGGCTCTCGCCAACGGGACGCCATTCTATACCCCTACGCCAATGGCAAAGCAGCTGCGCAAGGACTTGCGTATGCTGCCTGTGTGGTATGCTCCGAAAGGCTCGTGTGTGCTTGGGGAGGAGCAGGATTGCGAGTGGTTTGAGGGAATCAACAAGAAATATCATCTCGACTTGCAACTGGTAACGAAAAAAGAGCTGACGGTACGGAATGATGTGCAATTCTGCCCGTGGGGATGGAGTGCGGCGCTTAAGACCGAGCTGCTGAAAATGGGTGTTGCGCCGGAATCGCTGCCCACCGATTCCCAACTTGACACTTGGCGCAATCTTGCCCATCGTCGCACCACCATCGTTTTTCACCGTCGTCTCCATGAAATCCTCGGCGACAGAATCAGTGCTACTTCACCGGTGGAACTCGCCACGATTGATGAAGTGATCCGTTATGCCAGGGAAAATCCTTATTCATTCTTCAAGCAGCCGTTTTCGGGCAGTGGGAGAGGTGTGTACAGGGTGTTCGACGGTCCTAGCAAAAGCATGGAGCAATGGTGCGTGGGCGCTCTTCGCGACCAAGGCTCCATTCTGTGCGAGCGCGGCTATGCCAAGCTCATGGACTTTGCCGCCGAATTCCACTGCGAGCATGGCGACGCGAAGTTTATGGGATATTCGGTGTTCAAGACCGATTTCCACAATCAGTTTCAATACGGATTGGTGGCAGACCAGCGACTGCTTGAATCGATGCTGCGGGGTCAGGTGCCCGATTTTGCCGCCGTTATCATGGCGGTTCGCGACGTTGTGGCAGAACAAATCGCACCTGTTTACGAAGGCTATGTGGGTGTGGATATGATGCTCTATGAGGAAATGCCGGGCGAAGTGAGGGTTAATCCATGTGTGGAAATAAATCTTCGCGCCACGATGGGGGTGGTGACATGTGGCATTGCCCAGCGAATGAGTTTCACTGGCACGAAATTGGCGGAATTCCGCATAGAGCAGGCGGCTGGAGGCATTGTGCAAAATGCCCTTACGCCAATCTACGAGAAGACCCGGTTTGCTGCCAGAATATAGGAAACAAAACTCAACTATTGC
>JAGCVR010000064.1 GCA_017962285.1 Muribaculaceae bacterium
AGGCGGGAACGCCTCTATCGCCGGCTGAAGCACGTTGTTCAGCTTGGATGTGGGTATCTCTATCTTGCGGTTTTGATACACTTCGATGGCACTTTCCAGCACCTTTAGGATGCGTTGCCGTGTCAGCGCCGACCCGAATATGATGGGGAAATCGGTGAATGGCGCAAAGCGCTCGCGTATGGTTTTTTCGAAGTGTTCCATACTCCTGTGCGTTTTGGTCTCAGCCACATCCCATTTGTTGACAAGCACCACCAGTCCCGTGTTGTTCTTTTGGATGATGGAGAATATGTTCACATCCTGCCACTCAATACCGCGAGTGGCATCAATCAGGAGGATGCACACGTCGCTGTACTCTATTGCACGGATGCTGCGCATCACAGAGTAGAACTCAACGTCTTCGTTCACCTTGTTTTTTTTGCGTATTCCTGCCGTGTCCACGAGGTAGAAGTCGAAACCGAACTTGTTGAAGCGGCTGTAGATGCTGTCGCGCGTGGTGCCTGCAATGTCGGTCACAATGTTGCGCTGCTCATCCATGAGCGAATTTATCAGCGAGGATTTCCCGGCGTTGGGGCGTCCCACAATGGCGAAACGCGGCAGTTCCTGCTCCAGTTCCTCTTCGCTCTTTTGCGGCATGAGCCGCACCACTTCGTCGAGGAGTTCACCGGTACCGCTGCCATTTGCTGCCGAGATGGAGAACGGTTTTCCAAGTCCGAGTGCGTAGAATTCGGCTTCGGCAAAGACGATGTCGTTGCGGTCGGCCTTGTTGCTCACCACAATTACCGGTTTTTTGCTTCGGCGGAGGATTTGCGCCACATGGTCGTCGAGGTCGGTTATGCCGGTCTTGATATCCACCATGAACAGAATCACGTCGGCTTCCTCTATAGCAAGGTAAACCTGCTTGTTTATTTCCTCTTCAAAGATGTCTTCGCTGTTCACCACCCAGCCGCCGGTATCAACCACGCTCATTTCCACACCGCCCCATTCGGTCTTGCCGTATTGACGGTCGCGTGTGGTGCCGCTCTCGTCATGAACAATGGCGGCGCGCGTCTTGGTCAGTCGGTTGAAAAGTGTGGATTTCCCCACGTTTGGTCGTCCCACTATAGCTATCAGTCGTCCCATAGTCAAATATCTCGTTTTTATCAGCAGATTAAGCGAATCTCAGATGATTTTTCAATTCGGTTTAATCGGGTGTATATCAATAATAAACATTCTTTAATCCAGGTATCCGAACTGGCGCAGTATGTTCTCCCTGTTCCGCCAGTCCTTTTCCACTTTGACAAACATTTCAAGCCTCACGTGTTTGCCGAAGAAACTCTCGATGTCCTTGCGAGACTCAATCCCCACGTGTTTCAGTTTCTTTCCGCCATGCCCGATTATGATGGCTTTCTGCGTTTCGCGTTCCACATAGATCACCACCATTATGTGGATGGAGTTCTCGGTCTCGTGAAAGCGCTCCACTATCACCTGTGTGGCGTAAGGCACTTCTTTTTCGTAGGTGAGGAGAATTTTCTCACGCACTATTTCGGTGACGAAAAAGCGTGAATTACGGTCGGTCAGCGCGTCTTTGCCGAAGTATGGCGGATTCTCGGGCAGCAGCTCCACAATGCGGCGCATAAGATTGTCAACATTGAATTTGTGCAGTGCGCTCGCAGGGAAAATTTCCGCCGCGGGAAGAATCTGTTTCCAGTTGTCCACTATCGCTTCAAGTTCTGCCTGACCTTTCAGCAGGTCGATTTTGTTGATTACCAGAAGGATGGGGGTTTTCTCGTGAGCCACGCGGTCCAGAAATTCCTGGTTCTTTGTGGGACTTTCCACCACATCGGTCACGTAGAGCAGAATGTCGGCGTCAACAAGAGCTCCGGTCGAGGATTCGAGCATGCTTTCCTGCAGCTTGAACTTGGGCTTGAGTACACCGGGAGTGTCGCTGAACACAATCTGATAGTCGTCGGTGTTCACGATACCCATGATGCGGTGCCGTGTGGTCTGAGCCTTGCTGGTGATGATCGAAAGCCGCTCACCCACCAGAAGGTTGCTCAGCGTGGATTTTCCCACATTGGGATTCCCCACGATGTTCACGAAACCTGCTCTGTGTTTTTTATGCTCTTCCATTTCTAAGCGAGTCTGTCCGGTTAAATATTCTCTAAAAACAAAATGCACCACAACACTCGTTGATGAGAGTATTGCGATACATTATGCCGTGTTTGCTGTGAAGCCCCCAGGTTTATTACCACACCAGGTATAAGGCGCCCCATGTGTAGCCTGCGCCGAACGCGGTGAGAATAAACTTGTCGCCCTTGCGGAACTTATTCTTGAATTCGTCTAAGCAAAGCGGGATGGATGCTGCGCTGGTGTTTCCCACATGCTGAATATTCACCAACACTTTGTCGTTGTCGATATTCAGGCGTTTACCCACGGCTTCAATGATTCTCAAGTTGGCCTGATGCGGCACAAACCACTGAATGTCGTCGCAAGTGAGATTGTTGCGCCTCATCACGTCCTGAGACGAGGTGAGCATGTCCATCACAGCGTTCATATACACTGCCCGTCCTTCCTGATACACAAAGTGCTCGCGAGCATCAATGCTTTCGTGGGATGCCGGCTTTGCGCTGCCCCCGGCTTTATAAAGCAGGTGTTTCTTGCCTTCGCCGTTCACATGAAAAAGACCGTCGATAATCCCCTCGCCGGGGTCTTCTGTCGGCTCATAAAGAACTGCCGCGGCGGCGTCGCCGAAGAGCGGACAAGTGGAGCGGTCCTGATAATCGGTCACGCTTGACATTTTCTCGGCGCAGACTACAATCACCTTTTTGAAAAGCCCTGATTTGATAAAGGCATTGGCTTCGTATGAAGTTACGAGAAAGCCTGCGCATGCGGCTTCCACGTCGTAGCCGTAACAGTGCTTCTCCAGTCCGCAGTTATGGATGATGATCGATGCCGTGGAGGGGAAACGGTGGTCGGGGTTCGACGTGGCGCATATCAGCAAATCCACTTCGTCGGGATTGGTGCCTGTCTCTTCAAGCAATTTGTTCACCGCTTTGATTCCCATATACGAAGAGCCGGCTCCTTCTACCTTGAGGATGCGGCGCTCCTTGATGCCCACACGGGTGGTTATCCACTCGTCGTTGGTATCAACCATGTGCGACAATTCCTCATTGTCGAGCACATAGTCGGGGATATAAGAGGCGATACCTGTAATCTTAGCGTTAAGCATAAGTCTTCACTACTCTCTGCTGATGTATTCCTTAAATCACCTGATAGTGTTTTTCGGGGAATGCATCATAAATCCGAATGTTAAAACAAATATTCCGTTCCCCGGTCGGGCATTTGTCATGCCGAGGGAAACGGATATTTTTCAATTTTTTTAAACTGCGGCGTCTTCGCCTGTCACTTTACGTCCACGATAGTAGCCACACTCGGGGCATACTGTGTGATAGATGTGCCATGCACCACAGTTGGGGCAGGTAGCGATGGTTGGAGCCACTGCCACGACGTGTGTGCGGCGTTTCGCGGTACGTGTCTTTGATTGTCTGCGTTTTGGATGTGCCATTTTTGTATAAATTTTTTAATTGTTATTATCCTTTAATTTCCGCAATGCCTCCCACCGTGGGTCGGTTGCGTCATTCTCTTCTTCGTCGTGTGTCGCCATCAGGTCATCATCGCCAACGGCGGCCTTGTGCTCTGCAAGCAATCTCATCATCTCGCTGTCGCACTCACCCTCAGCGTGAGTGTGCATGGCGGGAATGGCGAGGAGAACAGTGTCGCGCATCATGGGAGCCAGATTGAGCGATGCCTGTGTCTCGGTTACGATGATAACCTCGTCGTCGCTGTCGTCGAACTCCTCTCCCGTTTTCACCGATACTTCGTAAGAAGTGTCGATGTCAAGGGGCATCTCCTCCAAGCAGCGGTCGCACACAATGCCGATTTTGCCGGAAAAGGCAAACTTCAGGTCCACAATCCCGTTGCCGTGATTAACTACGTCGAGAACAACGTTCACGTCGGCACTGAGCACATCGGATGCTTCGAGGCGAGTGAAAAATGCGTCATCAAGATGGTATTCAAACTTCTGATTACCAAGCGATACCCCCCTAAGAGGCAACTCAAATGAAGACACCTTTTTCACCATATTCTCCTAAAAATCGCCACAAAGGTAGTAAAAAAGTTTCAACTGACAAGTTAGCAAGCCCAAGTTTTTTAGTTTTAACCCGATAAATGCGCTGAGCGC
>JAGCVR010000065.1 GCA_017962285.1 Muribaculaceae bacterium
GGAATCCTTCACCATCACAGACAAACTGCCGTGCTGGGCGATTCATTCCGCAGCCGACCTGGAGCGCATTTTCAATGAGCAGCTCAACCGTTGCGGAGTGGACTATTTTGACTATTATTGGCTTCACGCCCTCAACAAGAATTATTATGCCACTATGCAGAATGTGGATGGATTTGGTTTCATTTCGCAGAAAAAAGCCGAAGGGAAAATCAGGCATATTGGCTTTTCTTTTCACGACGAGCCTGCACTACTGGAGCAGATTCTTTCCGAACACCCTGAAACTGAATACGTACAGTTGCAAATCAACTATCTCGACTGGAACGACCCCACTGTTCGGGCCAAAGAGTGTTATGAGATCTGCCGGAGGCACAAAAAAGAGATAATTGTCATGGAGCCCGTAAAGGGCGGTGCCCTTGCGAAAGTGCCACAACAAGTGGAAGAAATGTTCCGCAACTCTAATCCGCACGCCAGCCCGGCATCATGGGCGGTGAGATATGCAGCTTCGCTTCCTGGAATAATCATGGTTCTAAGTGGCATGAGCAATCTTGAGCAGATTAACGACAACACTTCTTACATGGAGGATTTTCAGCCTCTTACCGACGAAGAGAAGATGATTGTGGGGTCCGCCACGGCAATAATCAAAGATGCCGTTGCCGTACCGTGTACCGCCTGCCACTACTGCACCGAGGATTGTCCGATGCAGATTGCCATACCGGAATATCTTGCCATCTACAACACTCTTCATCAGTTCCGCCAAGAGCAGCAATGGCTCAACACCAAGGCATACTATGACAAACTCAACAGTTCTCACGGCAAAGCAAGCGATTGCATTCAATGCGGACAATGCGAAGCACGTTGCCCCCAGCACATCGCCATCATTGACAACCTGCAGAAAGTGGCAGAGTCACTCGAGTAATCTCAAATCAACATTTTAGAACAACAAGAGAGCCGCAGCTGATTAACCTGCGGCTCTCCTTTTTCAATTACGCGTCGAACTGCGCCTTATTTCTTGATTAATTTTGCGACACGTGCTCCGTTGGCTGTAGTAGCGCGGAGGATGTATGTGCCAGGTGCAAGGTCGGAAATGTTGATCTGGTTGCCGTTGGCCTGACTTGCCATCAGACCGCCCCAAAGTGAGTAGACCTCAATCAGGCTCACTTCACCGGCATCAACTGTTACGATGTCGGTAGCGGGGTTAGGATAAATCCTGAGTGCGGCTTCGGCCTCATTGTTGTCGATAACCACATCTTCGATGCCCACTACGTCGGGAGTGAAGTTAAGGTCGCTGATGTCTTCGATGAGCGTGAACGGATGTGCCATGTTCGAAATAATCACATAACCGTGAGCGGGAACAGTAATTGTACTGGAAGACGCATTAAACGATGGGTTTGTGCCGTAACTCTTAGAGTTGATATAGTAACCCGATGTCTTACTGAATGTGTAAGAGAACGTCTTCTGTGCGTTGGTCACATTCACGGCAACTATGAGTTCTTTAGAGTTGTCGGAATTGCGGGCAGTGATAAAACGTCCGTCGGACCAGTTTGAATAGGCATAAGCCGGATAGAACTGAGCAGAGCTGTTGAACAAGTCGGGGTTAGCTTTACGGAAGCTGAGGATTTCGCACCAAGAGTCATAGAGACCGCGACGTGTCGGGTCTGTGAGCTTGTTCCAGAAGCGGTCTTTCTTACGCATCTTTGCATCGTCGTTACCAAGAGCGATGTCGTAGCCCATTTCATCGAACTCATAGAGCATCTTTGCGCCACGCGACAGGAAGCCGAGAGCTGCCATGGCACCTATTCGCTTGCAATAGGTTGCCACAGTCTTGTCGCTTGAGTAAGTCTTTGCCCAGTAGCCGAGACGCTCTTCATCATGGCTGTCGGGATAAGAAACCCAGTAGTGGCTGGGGTCGTTGTAACCGGAGAGGTCGCTGTTCGACTGGTACATACCCACTTGCTGCTGCGATGGCTGCATCATCTGACGCCACGACATACCGCCGGCTGCGCCAATTGCATTCTCTTCGGAAGATGATACGAAGGATTCGAAAATGAGCACAGCGCGCGGGTTCACACTGCGTGCAGCATTTATGAAACGTTTCTCGTTCTCAATACGCGAAGAGTTGTAGGCATAGGCGTCGCGTCCGCTCGAGTAGCTGTTGCTGTCGCCATAACCTTTGGCAAGGTCGAAGCGGTAACCGTCGATCTTGTACTCTTTTGTCCAGTATTTGAGGATATCGGCGAAGTATTGGCGCACATAAGGCGATTCCTGTTTCCAGTCGTTACCCACGCTGAAATCGTGAGGTGCGTCAACGTTAAGGAACGGATTGGCGGAAGTAGGCTTGTTTGTACTTGAGTTCCAGTACAGCTTAGCCCATGGGTGGTCGCCCCACACATGATTGAACACCACGTCGAGAATCACTGCGATGCCGCGCTTGTGACATTCGTCGATGAAACGACGGTATGCCTTTGCCGTACCGTAGGCCTTGTCGGCAGCCATGTAGAACGTGGGATTGTAACCCCATGAGTCGTTGCCCGAGAATTCCTGTACCGGCATCAGCTCAATGGCGTTAATGCCAAGGCGCTCCAGATATGGCAGCTTGTTGGTAGCTGCAGTGATTGTACCTTCGTCGGTGAAGTCGCGAACAAGCAGCTCATAAATCACCAGGTCGCCGCGGTCGGGAGTCTGGAAGTCTGTCACCTCCCAGTTATAGTCGTCGATATTGCCCTTGTAAACTGCGATGACATTGGTTCCCACTTTTTCCTGCGGGAACGGACGGATGCCCGGATACATGGTCTCATTGATATACTTGTCGTTCCAGGGGTCCTGAATCATCTTGGCATAGGGGTCAGCCACAATGAGGTTGTCGTCAACGAGATAGTAGTAGCCGTATTCCTTGTTGCGGTCTAGGCCATTGACAGTAACCCAGAAGAACTTTCCGCTCAGTCCGTTGGCATCGGTGGTCTGGTAGTTCATCATGGTGTTCACGTCGGGATCGAAATTGTTCCACTCACCCACAAGCATCACGTTGGTCTTGTTTGGCGCGAGCAGACAGAATGTAACGGAGCCGTCGGAGTTCTGCGTTGCTCCCTGATAGAGCTTGCCCGAGAAAGTCTTTGACTGTGAATTGGGGCGATAGCACATTACGAGTGTGTCGCGCTCAACTTTGCTGCCGAGAGTTGCTTCGGCAATGAATCTGTAGTTGCCCACACTCGACATGGAATAGTTGAACGACAGTTCAGTGGCGTTCTGTTTCTGTCCCAATACGGAGCCGCCAACATTGTTGAGATACACCTTGAGATCGGCAGCAGTTGATGCCGACACTGTCAAGGGTACGCTGGTAGCTGCGTTGACGAACTTTTTCGACAGAGAAGTGGCGATTTGCACTGCAAGTCCTGCAGGATGCACTTCCACGTAGATGTCAGCACCGCCGGTATCCTTACCTTCTTTGGTCTTGGTTCCGTTGCGGAACACAAACGCGAGCTTGGTGATGTGCTGGTTGGGATCGGTAATTCCATAGTAGTCGCGCATGTTACCCATGTCGAGCTGCCAAAGGTTAGTTCCGATCGACGTCAGTTTGTACTTGGCAGAGTTGTCGCCCCATGTGGGAGCATGCTGCCAATCAGGACCGCCATTCAAGGTGCAGCCGGTGTGCGCATAACAGTCGGTAGCGCCTACCATGCCTCCGGTTCCCTGAGTGGCATCAAAGATAATTTTAACATTCTCACTGTCTTCCTGAAGTATGGCAGGAACAGTGGTGACAACCGCTGCCGAAGCCCACTTCACGCTCACCAGAACGGCGAACAGAACAAATGTAATAATTCTTTTCATGTTAGTTATTTTTAAGTTATTATGCAGTTTTAATCTCAATTAATGTCAATCGGTCTCAGTTTTTATGAATTAACCTCAGTCTATTCCACCCCATTCGGGTTAACCAAGCAAATTTACAATCTTATTTTATAACTTCAAAGAAAATCACCCATTTTTAATTTTCATTTAATAAAAGAGGAAGGAATCGGGCGATGTCCGATGAAGTGAAAAAGGAAGTAATGCGCTGTGCGCAGGAAGTAAAAGATGAAGTAAACTCACTCACGCTCGTGGAAGTGAAAATGGATGCTGGGAGATTTGGGAGTTCTACGAGTACTATGAGCACTAAGTCATCGCCGGGGGCTCTAAGGGCAAAGCCCTAACAGAATACAGGCGGGGGTGTCACCCCCCGTGGAGTGAAAGGTGAATTAAGTCCGTTAGGACTGGGAACATCATAGGCAGGGGTGTAGCCATAGGCGGAACCCCTGTGTATTGAGACACATTTGTGTTTTAGTCCCGTCGGGACGACAGAGTAATCACGTGGGGGACCGTTTCGTCCTGCACTCTTCCACTTCACGCTTTATAAACCAAAAGTGCCGCTTTCCCTCGCAGGATGGCGGCACTTTGTGCATAACGTTGCAAGCAAGACTTTAGTCTTCCTTCTTAACCACGCGGCGCTCTTTGATACGAGCTTTCTTACCGGTGAGGTTACGCAGATAGTACAGGCGCGAACGACGCACCTTACCATGCTTGTTGATAACAATGCTGTCGATAAATGGCGACTCGATGGGGAAAATGCGCTCCACACCAATACCGTCGCTCACCTTGCGAACAGTGAAACGTTTCTTCTGACCTTCGCCCACGATTTTGATAACCACGCCGCGGTACTGCTGAATACGTTCCTTGTTACCTTCCTTGATGCGATAAGCTACTGTGATGGTGTCGCCAGGGAAAAATTCGGGAAGTTCTTTGCCGGTAGCAAATGCCTGCTCTGCAATCTTAATTAAATCCATTGTAAATTATTAATTATAACGTTATAAATAATCTCTTGCAACATTCACGAGCCACTCGTTCTTCTCGCCAGAGGTTGCAAAAGCGGTGCAAAATTAGTAAAAATCATTCAATTACACAACCCTCCCCGCCAACTTTTTCAAAAAGTGAAGTAATTAGAAATTCCTGCTGATGGTTTCGGTGGGGATTATGTATAACACACGCTTGCCGTCGGGGGTATAATTGGGGTTGGGAAGCTGAAGCAAATCGGCTACAAGCCTCTCCATCTCCTCGCTGCTGAGCACCCTGCCCCGCTGGATTGCCGATGATTTCGCCACTCTCATGGCTATGGTCTTATACACCTGCCGCGATGCGTCATCTCCGCCATCTTCCACTGCTTCGATGATGCCGAGTATCAATTCACGCACGTCGGCTCCTTCCATTCCCGTGGGCATGGCAGTTATGGACCATTCATTCTCACTCAAATGGGAAAGAACGAAGCCCACTCGCTCCATTTCCTGCTCAATCTCAGCAAGGACCACACTCTGAGTTGGCGTTAACTTCAACACTTCGGGGAAAAGCACGTTTTGCGGTGTCACC
>JAGCVR010000066.1 GCA_017962285.1 Muribaculaceae bacterium
GGCAGAACAGCGACCTGATTATCATCGCCGCACGCCCTGCAATGGGAAAAACCGCCATGGTGCTCTCCATGGCAAAAAATATGGCGGTGGACTACAACATCCCCATTGGAATCTTCTCGCTGGAAATGTCGAACATTCAGCTTGTGAACCGTCTGATAAGCAACGTGTGCGAGTTGGAAAGCGAAAAAATCAAAAGCGGACAACTCACCCAGGAAGAGTGGGACCGCCTGATGAGCCGCGTGAAACACCTCTACTCTGCCCCACTCTACATCGACGACACCCCATCGCTTTCGGTGTTTGAACTCCGCACCAAGGCACGCCGCCTCGTCAAAGAGCACCAGGTGAAGATGATCATCATCGACTACCTGCAGCTGATGAACGCCACTGGCATGAAATTCGGCAGCCGCGAGCAAGAGGTGAGCACAATATCGCGTTCGCTCAAGGGGCTTGCCAAGGAACTCGACATCCCCGTAATAGCACTGTCGCAGCTCAACCGCAGCGTGGAATCGCGAGGCGAAGACAACAAACGAGGCAAACGGCCTCAGCTGAGCGACCTACGCGAATCGGGCGCAATAGAGCAGGATGCCGACATCGTGTGCTTCATCCACCGTCCGGAGTATTACACCAAGTCGGCCGTTGATGCCGAGGGCAACGACATCCGCGGACTCGCCGAGTTCATCATCGCCAAGCACCGCAGCGGCTCTGTGAATGACGTAAAACTGCGGTTCAGGCATAAATTCGCGCGCTTTGAGAACTGGAAAGAGGATTTTGACTTCAACGGTCGGATAGAGACTTCAGAATCGAAAATGAATTCCACCGACGACAACGACCCGCCACAGGATGCGGCAGGAGATTTCCCTCCACCACAGAACACCGATTTCCTCACTCGAAGCGAGGACGAAAGCGCGCCGCCATTCTAAAGCCACACATATTTTATCCCATACTTTTCGCGACATGAAGAGAAGAATCACCACCATATTGTTTTTTTGTGTGTGCGCAACATTCACCCTTGCGGCACGGGATTTCGTCATCACCCGATACGGCGCACGACCCGACACCACACAGTTATCGACCAAAGCCATTCAGCGCGCCATTGACAAATGTGCGAAAAGCGGAGGCGGACGCGTGGTGATTCCTGCCGGAAAATTCAAAACCGGCTCCATCTTCCTGAAAAGCAACACATGCCTGTGGCTTGAACCTGGCGCAACCCTCTATGGCAGCACCGACATAACAGACTATACTCCCGTAAAACCCGAAATCCTGTCGCTCCGCACACACGTCCCCACAATCCAACTGATCTACTGCGAGAAAGCCTCCAATGTGAGCATAGGCGGCTATGGCACAATCGACGGACGCGGCATCGGTTTCAAGAAAAAAATCCTTGACGGAACCGACGAAGGCATTGCCCGCCCTCACTTAATAAGATTCGTGGAATGTAGGAACGTAACGGTTACCGATGTATCTCTCCTCAACTCGGCATGCTGGATGCAGCATTATCTGGCTTGCGACAGCGTCAAGATCCATGCCGTGAAGGTTTTCAACCACAACAACCACAACAACGACGGACTTGACCTGGACGGCTGCCACGACGTTACCGTTAGCAACTGCATTATCGACAGCGATGACGACGGGATAGTCCTGAAAAGCACATCCCCCAGGGCATGCGAAAACATCAACGTAACCGAATGTATTGTAAGCAGCCACTGCAATGCCATCAAACTCGGCACCGAGAGTAATGGCGGTTTCCGCAACATCAATATCAGCGAGTGCGTGGTGATGCCATCCGCCGACCAAAGTTCGCGCTACTTCGGGCTGGAGCGCGGAATCTCCACCATTTCGCTCGAAATGGTAGATGGCGGAGTGCTGGAGAACGTGAACGTGAGCAATATCATGGCTTATGGAACAGAGTCGCCCATCTTTATCCGACTGGGCAGGCGCAACCGCCCATACGCCGAAAACATTCCTGTCACTACCACAGGCATTCTCCGCAACGTGTGTCTGAGCAATATCACAATAGCCGGTGCAGGAGCCACAGGGTGCTCCATATCGGGCGTGCAGGGAATGTGCGTTCAAGACGTAACCCTCCGCGACATATTCATCGAGATGAAGGGTGGCGTAGAAGAAGTGGTTCCACTGCCCACCGACGAGAAAGAAACCGGCTATCCCGAAGCCATAATCTGGGGAAAACTTCCAGCAAAAGGCTTCATGCTGCGCCACACAAGGAATGTGAAATTAGAAAATGTGCTTATCAGCACACTTTCCCCCGACGCGCGCCCTGATTTCATCTACGACGACGCCGAATAATCCACAAGAAAAACGACATTGTTAATGTGTTTTGAAATATTCTTGTTTCTTTTACAATAAACATTTTTTCCTTTTAGTTTTATTTAAAATTATGTCATATAACGTGTTTAATAACCTTGAAGGAAAATCAAACATTGTTCTGCTGAAAATGAGCAATGAGTATTCCAATGGGACAGACTAATCATATGTTTTATTTACACTTAACAAAAACGAATAACTTAGAGAAACAATTTATGGAAGCGAAGATAGAAAAGAAACGTGTCGTCTTTCTTGATATAGCTAAGGTATTTTCCATTATATTAGTGGTAATAGGCCATTTTGACCCGAGCAACGCCCCTGCTTGGTGGAGCAAAGTGATTCATTTTGTCTATACC
>JAGCVR010000067.1 GCA_017962285.1 Muribaculaceae bacterium
CTGGCACGAAACTCGCACTCATCGTAAAACAGTGCATTTCGCGAGTAATGGTGCAATTCATATATGCCAGCTTATGCGTGTCGAAGTTATAGCTTGCCGAGAAGTTCAGGTTCCAGTTCTCGGTGGGACGGATATTGCCCGAGAAACTCAGGTTTTGCGTGAATTTTCCGTTATACTCCATCTTCTTTTTATTGAAGGTTCCATAAGAGTAGTTCACGGAATAGTTCACGGTCAGGCTCCACGGGCATTTCCACTTAAGGTAACCATCCTGATTAAGGTCGTACTGATGACCTCCGCTGCCGCTGTCGTCTGTATCACTGGAAGTGTCCCCCTGAGAGCGACGCCGGTCATCAACACGCCGGTTTTGATTCTTGTCCTTATCGTCTTTTTTGCCTTTGTCGCGCCCGAAAAGTTTCTTAAACGTATCGTTGTTGAACGTATAGGAGAACGATGTGCCGGTACTTGACAGACGGCCCCAGCCACCGCCGTGAGTAAGCCTCAGTTTGTTCACTCTCACCGGGTTGCCATACTCGTTCAGCTCGTACTTATAAACATCCCATGTGGCGTTCAGGTTCAGGTTGAATCCCTTGGTTATGCGCAGCATCAATGAAGTAGTGAGGTTGCTCCATCGAAGCGAGTCGGCTGCAAAGTTATACGACTGGCTGAGCGTGAAGTTCTCAATAAGCGAAATTTTCTTGTATCCGGTGCTGTCCTGATCGCTCCTCACTTTCGCCTCCAGGTTGTTGGCAATAGAGAACGACAACACCCCCGATTTCCCCGCTAACGGAGATCCGTACACTCCATGTTGGAAATAGTTGTAACGCTCTATTCTGTTCTCACCGGTTTGGGCATCGGGGCGCTCATATTTTCCATAGTAGCCCCAGAAGTCGGAGCCGAAGTCGGGAGATGCCGTAAAGGTGATGGTTGGAGTCATCACATGACGAATCATCTGCAGTTTATTTCCCAGGAATTTCATGGGGCGGAAGAAACCGTAGACCTTGGTACTCAGCGAGATGGATGCCGAGAAATCAAACAAATTATAGAATCCGTAGGTGGTGTCGCGCACCACGGCACTGGCACCCGGGTCCCACGACTGACGTATCTTGCTGGTGTACATCCTGTCATTCAGTGTGAGATTCGGAGTTACATTGAAGTACTTGAACACATTGAATGTTGCCGAAACTGGCATCATGTGACTTATTCCGTTTCGCCAGTCTTTCACCAGACTCTTCTTGAAAAACTCGTTTTGCTTGGCAGTGAGCGAGTTTTGGAACCTGCCGGTGTAGGAAATCTTGATTTTCTCATACCATTTCTCATCGCCCACAGCGTGCTTGCGCTTGAACGGCGCCGTCTGAGCCATGGTGACTGTCAGGTTGGGGAACGACACCGAGAGCGTAGAGTCGGCTGTGCGTTGCGAAATACTGGCAGAGGCAGAAATCGACCACTTCGAATTAGGGAATCGATAGGTCAGGTTGACCGTGCTGCTCTTGGTGTTCTCGGTGAAAGAATTGCGGTAGTAATCATCGAGATTGTTCCTTGAATAGCCACTGGTGGCAAAATTCACACTGGCGGAAAAACTCATGTATGGATTTGCCTTAGGGTCCTGCGAATGCGACCACTGAACGCTGAAGTTGCGCATTTTGGCATAGTCGGGGTCGCCCTTATAGCCACTGACGGTGGTCAGATAACTCACATTCACGTTTCCGTTGAACTTATACCGCTTAGCGTAGGTGCTCTGGGCGGTGATGCCCCAGGAACCCTTGGTATAGACTTCGCCCAGAATGGCAAGGTCAATGTTCTTGTTAATGGCAAAATAATAGCCGCCATTCCTGAAATAGAAACCTCGGTTATAATCCTCTCCGAACGTCGGCACCAGGATACCGCTGCTGTATTTGCTGGTAAATGGGAAATACGCGAACGGAACGGCAATGGGCAATGGCAAGTCCTCAAGAACCATATATGCCGGTCCGGTAACGATGTTGCTCTTGGGGCGCACTTTCCCTTTTGTGAGCTGCAGATAGAAGTGTGGATGCTCGTGGTCGTCGCAGGTGGTGTATTTACCGTCCTTGATGTAGTACTCATCATTCTCCATCTTCTTCGTTTCGCCTCCGGTAAGGTATCCTTCTCCCTGCTCGGTGATTATGCCTGTTATGTATCCGCGCTTGCTCTTGAAGTTATAATTCATGGTGGTGGCCTTGTACTCGCCGCTGTTGTCCTTGAACACTGGATTGCCCTTCAGGTCTCCCACGCTGTCGGGGGTACCGACGGCATACACCTCACTGCGGTCCATGTTCATCTTGATTTCATTGGCGGTAAGGTCAATCTGACCATATTTCACCGAACCCTTGCCATACATTCGGGCGTCTTTCTTTCCATAAAACACCACCGAATCACTTGCCTGGAACACCACCTCGGCATCAAGGTCCACGAAATCCTTCACGAACCGCGAATCGCCAACTGTGCGTGTCCTGATTTCTCTCTGAGGCACACTGTCCACATCAAGGCTGTCGGCAACGGCGGTCTCCTGGACAAGACTGTCGAGCATCTCGCCAATATCAATGACGTCCTGAGCCACCACTGTCCGTGGAAACATCGCACTGCTCACTGTCATGACCAGCAGGGCAAGTACCAACGATATGTGCTTCGCGTTTCGCAATTTGCCTACTTTTGCAATTAACCTACAAAATTAAGCATTTCTCGCCATAGAGCAAACACAACCCGCACTAATTAACGCAATTTCACAAAACAGGAAAGAAAGGTTATGCACTTAACCTCGTGAGAAAAGCCGACCCACGTTCTATGAAAGTGAGAATTCAGCATGCATGGCGTCGAACCGTGCCAGCGAGCCTTCGCCGTAACTGAGCATTTTCTGGCGCACACGTTCCAAAGGCTTAGGCGGTTCGCCGACATGAGTCTTACTGAAAAACTTATCGGCGTAGCAGATTATCCGTTCCTCAATGCTTATTGGCAACATGTCGCGGTGCGGCAATGGAAATCCGGCGCGTTCAATCTCCTCACGGGCAAGTCCGGCGCCGGTGTGTCGTTCACAGACAAGAGCATGGCGGAACAGCCCAAGTTCCTCTAGCATCTGCCGGCCAATCATCCCATGACAGATATATGGCTCGGTACCCACGCAATAAATGCCCCTTGCATTGGTGCGGACTATGCCTATGTCGTGAAGCATCGCCGCTTCGCGAACAAACTGCTCGTCAACCGCCTCTCCACGCGATTTCAGCCGTTCGCATATCGCAATGGCCATATCTGTCACCTGACGGCTATGACCAACAAGAACACGCTCCAAATCACTGCCGTGTTCGTAGAATTTTCCTATAATGGCATAAACGTCCACCATCCCAGCGAGATGCCTAAAGTTCCACCTCGTGCATCCAGCCATGGATATCGGGTGCCGCGCCATACTGGATGGCACGCAGACGATTGTAGAGTTCTGTGGTCACAGGACCGGGATTCCCGTCGCGCGAAATCACATAGTGCACATCGTTGTCGTGGTCATAGACTTCGCTCAGAGGCGATGCTACAGCGGCGGTTCCACACTCGGCGGCCTCGTCCACCTCGGCCAGCTCCTCAAGCAGAATCGGGCGGCACTCCACCTCCAGACCCATGTCGCGTGCAATCTGCTGCATGCTCATGTTGGTGATGCTTGGCAGAATAGAATTCGACTTGGGGGTGATGTACTTATTTCCCTTAATTGCAAAGAAGTTGGCAGGACCACACTCATCGATATATTTCTTCTCTTTCGGGTCAAGGAAAAGAACGGCAGAATATCCTTCGCTCTTGGCGCGCATCGTGGCAGCTAAACTGCCCGCATAGTTACCGCCAATTTTCCAGCGCCACGTTCCGCAGGGCGCAGCGCGGTCGTATTCACGATACACAACCACCTGTGTGGGCTTGAATCCTGCAGGGAAATAAGGACCCACCGGCGTGGCAAATATCAGAAACAGATATTCGTTGGCGGGCTGGACTCCCACCTTTGCCGATGTTCCGATCTCAAGGGGACGCAAATAAAGCGAGCTCCCGCTCTCGGTGGGTGGAATGAAGCGCTGATTCAGGCGAACCACTTCATCAATCATTTTGATAAACAAATCCTTCGGAACCGGCTCCATCACTATTCCACGGGCACTGCGAGCCAGACGGTCGGCATTCTCTTCGGGACGGAAAACACGCACCTTGCCGTCCACTCCCCGAAATGCTTTTTGACCCTCAAAAATTTCCTGACCATAATGCAAAGTGGTGGCTGCCATATGCAAGTTCAGCATCTCGCTGTCGCTAACCTCTATCTCACCCCATTCGCCATCTTTAAATGTGCAACGCACGTTATAGTCGGTCTTGATATACCCAAACGGAATTTTGCCCCAGTCGATGTCTGGCACGTCGGTTCTGATCTTCATTACTTATTCTCCTTCTTTTTTATAACGCATTGCGCTATTTAAGTTTTCACAGTTTTAATCTCACACACGCACCTGTTTCGCCTGAACACCACAAGCCACTTAAACGCTATAGCGCCACCTTCTGAGTGATATTGCCAATCTTTACGATATACACACCCCGGGAATTGATTTTCAGTTCCGAGATGCCGGGGTTGAGCGTAGCTTGTGACACAAGCTGGCCGAGTATCGTAAACACGCGAACCTGAATGCGGTGGGGAGTCTTTATGGTAATTGTTCCAGTACTGCTGTCGCTATATATTTCCACTCCATCGGTGTGAGATGGATCCACGAGTATTCTGCCACTGACCTTCTGATTTGAGTCGCGCCACTGCAACTGGGCATAGGCCGTTTCGCACGAAACCGCCACACTCACAAGCAATGTCAATATCATCAGAAGTCGTTTCATCAGTTTAATCTATAATCGAGGAAATGCTTTTTCACCCCTCGAAATTTTTCTATTTATTTGCAAATATACTATTTTTTAAGAAA
>JAGCVR010000068.1 GCA_017962285.1 Muribaculaceae bacterium
AAATACCATTGTGACAATGCCATGTTCATGAAGGACTGCTATGGTAATGATTTGAGTGGCAATCTGCAAAAGTGAGCACCACATGAAAATGTCGGAGCGGTGGTTGCTTATGGCAAGGTTCTGGAAAAGAGTGTGGAAAGGAAGGAACGCGGCGCCTATGCAGAGAATCTGCATGAGCGGCACGGCGTCAATCCACTTCTGTGTTATGGTGGACAGGATGAATTCATTAGATATGAGAGCCAGTCCGAACAACGCTGGAAAAGCCAGAAATGCCGTGAAACGGGTGATTTTCCTGAAAACCCTTTTTTCCCGTTCCCGCTCCGACGACGACTCCACCAAGACGATCTGCGCAATCTGCGCGAGCGTTCCCGAGACAAAAGTACTTGCCATGGAACTCCACTTGTTGGCTTGTGTATAGTTGCCCACATCCTTCATGGGGAAAATTCTTCCGAAGATGAAAGTGAGCACGTTTGTACTGATTGTGGTGATGATTGTGGTGATGAGAATCTTTACGCTGAAGGGGAACATCCTGCGGACAGGTGTAAAGTCGATTTTCAGCGAAGGTCTCCAACCCACATAATGGTAACGTCCCAGGTTGAGCACAGTAATATAGGTGAGCTGTTGCCACGCGAGACTCCAGTATGCCATCTGCTTAATGGCAAGAGTAATGCCCACGGCACCGGAAACAATCATTGCCACGAAATTCACTATCGCTATTTCGCGGTTCATCATGTTTTTCACCATATATCCGTTTGGAACAATTCCAAAAGCCGCCACCACAAACGAAAGGAACACGAACCGTGAAAGACTCGTGAGGCATGGCTGGTGGAAAAACGACGCAATCAGCGGAGCGCAGGCAAAGAGAATAAAGTAGATGACAACGCTTGCCAGGACATTGAACCAGAAGACGGAATTGTAATCGTTTCTCGATGGTTTCGCAAGATTGATGAGCGCCTGTGTGAAACCGCTGCTCTGAATGTTCCCGGCGAGAAGCGTGAAGATAGTGAGTACTCCCACTATTCCGTAGTCGGCAGGAGAAAGGATTCTTGCAAGAAAAATGCCGATGAAAATGTTGAGCAACTGAATTACACCATTGTTTATGGCGCTCCAAAAAATGCCTTGTGCGGTTTTTTCTTTCAGGTTCGACATCTCCGTCGGATGATTTCTTAAACTATTACAATCAATGTTGAAAAACGATATGCAAAAGTAGTCATAAAGCAGCACAAAACCAAATATTAGTGAGAATGACGACGCGGAATGGTAAAAAATGTTAAATAATCGGCGGGCAAAAAGTTTAATAAATTATTAGCCAATAAAAATGTATAACTTTGCATGAATATGAACGTCAATTAAAAACATCAATTAACATAAGTATTAATGAAAAGAAGAATTTTAGTTACAGGCGGTACCGGATTCATCGGGTCGCACACCACTGTGGAATTGCAGAATGCCGGTTACGACGTTGTTATTATCGACAACCTTGTAAACAGTAATGAGGACGTGCTGGATGGCATTGAGAAAATTACCGGAATACGTCCGGCTTTTGTCAAGGGCGACTGCACCGACATGGCAACATTGCGCAAATTGTTCGATGAATACGAAGGAATCTGTGGTATCATCAACTTTGCCGCCTACAAGGCTGTGGGCGAGAGTGTGGAAAAGCCTATAATGTATTACAGGAACAACCTCAACATATTGCTGAACCTGCTGGAGTTGATGCCTGTCTATGGCGTTAAGGGTTTTGTGTTCTCATCGTCATGCACTGTTTACGGTGAACCGGATGTGAACCCCATTACCGAGAGCGCTCCCACCAAGAAGGCGACTTCGCCTTATGGCGCCACCAAGCAGATGTGCGAGGATATCATCACCGACGTGATAAAGTCGGGAAGTCCAATTAAGGCTATCTTGTTGCGCTATTTCAACCCGATTGGTGCGCATCCTTCGGCAGAGATAGGCGAACTTCCCAACGGTGTTCCCCAGAACCTGGTTCCATATCTCACACAGACTGCTATCGGAATCCGTAAGGAACTCAGCGTATTCGGCAATGATTATGACACTCCCGACGGCTCTTTCATCCGTGATTTCATCACTATCGTGGACCTTGCCAAGGCTCATGTGAAGGCCATAGAGCGTATGCTCGACGACAAGAGTGAAGAGAATCTGGAAGTGTTCAACATCGGTACCGGTGAGGGTCTCTCGGTTCTTCAACTGATAGATGCTTTCCAGCGTGCAACTGGAGTGATGGTTCCTCACAGGATTGTGGGACGTCGTGCCGGTGACATTGAGAAAATCTGGGCTGATCCGAAACGTGCCAATGAGGTTCTCGGCTGGAAGGCTGTGGAAACGATAGAAGACACGATGCTCAGCGCGTGGAAGTGGCAGCAGCGGCTTCGCGAGCGCGGCATTATGTAGTAGTAGATCAAATTGATAAAGATAAATCATCAGTATGGTGGCTTGTCGCTCATTTCCTTAATTGAGAAATGGGAGGAAAGTCCGGGCAACACAGAGCATCGCATTTCCTAACGGGAAGCCAGAGGTGACTTTGGGGTTTAAGGTGACAGAAAACAACCGCCATGATTCCTGTGAAGATCATGGTAAGGGTGAAAAGGTGAGGTAAGAGCTCACCAGGCGCGACGGCGACATTGCGTGCTGCACCACCTGCGAGTTGCAAGGTCAAGTATATCGGCGCAAAGGGGCTGCTCGTCCTGCCGAGGGGTGGACTGCTATACTGCTGTGGCAACATTGCAGAGAGATAAATGACAGGCGGCCAGTGGTGCCAGAGTGCCATTGGTTACATAACCCGGCTTACAGCCATACTGCTGATTTTTTATAATTCCACAAATAAACTGAGTTTCTAAAAGCATTGTTCTTTTTTAAGATATGGGTAAGTTTAAGCAAATAAGGCCATTTCTGAGCAATGTGGCCGAGAAGTTGTCGGCATGGTGGCGCTATTTCAAGGATGGCGTGTGGAATGAGACTGCCGATAACTGGCGTGTGAATGTTACGAAAGTACTCAGCCTCTCGGTTCAGTCATTCATGGACAAGAACCTGCAGCAGCGAGCGTGCGCGCTGACCTACAGCACGGTGCTGGCTGTGGTGCCCGCTCTTGCCATGCTGTTCGCCATAGGCCGCGGTTTCGGTTTCCAGAATATACTTCAGAGCGAAA
>JAGCVR010000069.1 GCA_017962285.1 Muribaculaceae bacterium
GCGCCCAGAATATTAAACCATTAAATATCAGAGCTATGAAAAAGTTTTTATGTTTTCTTCTCGGCATCGTGGCGTTTGTGCCGAGTTTTGCATCGATAACGGTTCTTGACCCGGTCGTTACCGACAACTATATTAAGTTTGAGGGTTATAACGAACAGAACAACTATCGTTTTATTCTCGACACGTATGAATGGGCGGACCGCGGACCTCAGTTCCAGTTGACGATAACTCCACTCAATTCGAAACTTCCGGCTGCATTTACCGCCGGCGATCTCTCCGACAGCAATTACTGGGAGGCATTGTTCAGGTATTATACCGCACAGATGGCAGGACAACAAATGGAAGCCAATGATAATATCAAACGGCTTTATGTCACGGGTGTGGAGCTTTACTATGGTCAGTTCAACGACTATGAGAACCTGAAAATCGTGGATATTTCTTCGGGCGATTCTGGCGGGAGTTATACGATTCCCACCAACTGCTTTGCAAATTGTGTTAGAATAGAGAGTCTTGAGTGTCGTATGAGCGGCCCTCTCACGTTGGGTGAGAACGTTATCCCGTCTGCGCCCAATAAACTTTCCATCTACACTTATTACAGTGACGTGGCTCAGACGTGGTGGGACTATCTGTTTGATAACTTAATCAAAGCCCCATTGTACCTGAATGGAGAACCTTATGACGGAAACGGCGGCGGCGGTGGCGGCGGCGAAACCCAGATTAACGGCGACATGGACGGCAACGGACTTCTTGAAGTGAACGATGTGGTTATCCTTGCCGGTTTGGTAATGGGCAGTTAACGAGTAGACAAGTAAACAAGTTAACGAGCAGATACTTTTTTAGTTAACAAGTAAACGAGTTGACAAGTAAACAAGCTATTAGTACTTAGAATAAGATAAAAAAAGAGGCTGAATTTTCAGCCTCTTTTTTTGTGGCGGAGGCAGGACTCGAACCTGCGACCTTTGGGTTATGAGCCCAACGAGCTGCCACTGCTCCACTCCGCGATTTGCGCTGCAAAGTTAAGCATTATTTGCCTTCTGTGCAAGAAAATCGGGAAAAATTTCAAAATTCACATTATTGCGCTGCGCGCAAGAAGTTAAAGAATGAAGTGATGCGCCAAAGCGCAGGAAGTAATCGAGCTGCGCCCGAGGAAGTGAAAGATGATGTTAAAGGGAGTGCTGGGAACTCTACGAGCACTGGTAACTCTAAGGTGCAGCGCCGGAGGCGCAGAAGGGCGAAGCCCTGGCAGACCACAGGCGGGGGTGGCAACCCCCGAAATGAGGGCGATAAACATGGCGAAACCCTGAAAGGGTGGCAGAATCTTTATTGGCCATCTCCGATGCCCACCTACTTTGGCGGTTCCTCTTTACTCCATATCCGAGTTTTGCGACACTCTCGGGAGTGATAAAAACAGTATTACGGGTTAGTGACCCGTAATACCGGAATTTTGCCTTTCTTACTGCGGAGAGCCCTTATTCATTCTCTGCAGTTTAGTGTAATTTCTTCAAGGTTGATGTATTGACCCCTCTGCTGTTACCAGCCGCGAACCACTACACCGAGAGTCCAGCGATTCTTGATTTCAGGACCCCATTCGTTTTTGAACAATGACTGTGGGGCATAGCGGAAATAAGCTCCGAATCCGTGCCAGGTAACCATTGTTATAAAGTCGAATGTAATCTTGCGCTGATTCAGTCCACGTGTGTTTTCGTTAAAGTCGGTTTTTATTTCTCGATAACCGTTTGTGTAGCTGGCATAGAGATTCCAGTTCATTACGGCGCCAAGCGCCACGTTCCAATGCTGAGGCAGCTGCTGGCTGAACATGAAAGGAACATGGAGAGAACGGATTGTGAGAGAGGCTCTGTGCTTGTCGAATGTTCCGATTTTTTCCTCAAGCCCGAGTACGCCGGTGTCGTTGTTGCGCGACCAGAAATACGGATTGTTGAGCTTGTACCATGACCAGCCGAAACCGAGGCCGAGCGAGAGGCGCGAGCGGTTGGCGTTGAACTTATAGCCCAAGCCCAGGACGTTGAGGATACCCACCTCATTAACGGTGTTCTTTATGATGTCGCGGTTTGCGCCATCCACTTTATTGCCGCCCCATCCAAAATAAAAGTCGCTGAAGAAGAGTTCAAAGCGTGGTTTCAGGTTTGTGGAATCGTCATCTTTTTTGAAAGGGTTGTTGACAAACTTCTGCGTTTCGGATTTTGTGGTCTGGAGTTTCCCGTTCTGAGTTCCTGAAATGCGATATTCATATTTCATGGAATCATCTTTCCCGTAACCATCAACGTTAACGACCACTTCGTTGTCGTTTTCGGTAATGGTAACCTTGTTCGGGTCGCGGAAAACCTTGGTGGGCCCATCGGAAGCCGCAAACGCTGAGCCTGCGCCTCCAATAATCATTGCGGAAAGCAACAGCAAATTAAACTTTTTCATGTGATTTAAGAGTTTTGTCAGTGTTTTATCTGTTTAAAGAAATCATTTCCCTTGTTGTCAACGAGGATGAATGCGGGGAAGTCAACAACGCGGATTTTCCACACGGCTTCCATGCCCAGTTCGGGGTATTCCACACATTCAATGCTCTTGATTGAGTTCTGCGAGAGGATGGCAGCCGGTCCGCCTATTGAGCCGAGGTAGAAGCCGCCGTATTTCTTGCATGCATCGGTAACATCCTGACTGCGATTGCCCTTGGCAATCATGATCTTGCAGCCGCCAAGGCTCTGGAACAGATCCACGTAGGGGTCCATGCGACCGGCGGTCGTGGGCCCCATCGAGCCACATGCCATACCAGCAGGAGTCTTGGCAGGACCTGCATAGAGCACAGGGTGGTCCTTGATGTACTGGGGTATTCCATTGCCAGCGTCGTAGCGCTCTTTCCAACGGGCGTGGGCTATGTCGCGACCCACAATGATTGTTCCGCTGAGTGACAGTCGGGTTGAAACTGGATAACGGTCGAGTATTTTAAGCACCTCATCCATGGGCTGGTCGAGGTCGATTTTCACGCCTCCGCCCTCGCCGGCATTGCGCAGGCTTTCGGGGATGAGTTCGGTTGGGTTGTCGTCGAGTTTCTCAATCCAGATTCCTTCGCGGTTGATCTTTGCCTTTATGTTGCGGTCGGCGGAGCAGCTCACGCCGAGCCCGATGGGGCATGAAGCGCCATGTCGAGGCAGGCGGACGATTCTCACGTCGTGTGCAAAATATTTGCCGCCGAACTGTGCGCCAAGTCCCATGCGATGTGCCGCTTCAAGTACCTGTTTCTCAAGTTCCACGTCGCGGAAAGCACGCCCGGTCTCATCACCGGTGGTGGGAAGAGAATCGTAGAAGTGCGTTGAGGCAAGTTTCACCGTGAGCAGGTTTCTTTCTGCCGAAGTGCCGCCTATAACGAATGCGATGTGATAGGGAGGGCATGCAGCCGTTCCCAGCGTCATCATCTTCTCCACGAGGAAAGGAACCAAAGTGGCAGGATTGAGTACGGCTTTAGTCATCTGATAGAGATAGGACTTGTTTGCCGAGCCACCGCCTTTGGTGACGCAGAGGAAGCGATATTCCATGCCTTCGGTGGCTTCGATGTCGATTTGTGCCGGCAGGTTGCAACGGGTATTCACTTCTTCATACATCGTGAGAGGGGCATTCTGCGAATATCGGAGATTCTCCTCGGTATAGGTCTTGTAAACGCCTCGCGAAAGGGCTTCTTCATCGCAGAAGCCGGTCCACACCTGCTGTCCTTTTTCACCGTGAATTATGGCAGTGCCGGTGTCCTGGCACAGAGGAAGCTTACCCTTGACCGAGACCTCGGCGTTGCGAAGGAACGTGAGCGCCACATAGCGGTCGTTTTCGCTGGCTTCGGGGTCGGAGAGGATGCGTGCCACCTTCTCGTTGTGAGCGCGTCGCAACATGAACGACACGTCTCTGAACGCATGGTTCGCCAGCATTGTAAGAGCTTCCGGCTCCACTTTGAGGATTGGTTTACCTTCGAATTCGCTTACCGAGACATAGTCCTTGGTGAGCAGATAATATTCCGTTTTGTCTTCGCCCAATTGAAACATTGGTGCATACTTGAATTCCGGGATGTTGGCCATAATGTAAAAAGTCAATTAATGAGTTAGAAATAGAGCACAAATTTAGCGAAAAAAATTGTTTTTCTATAATATTGGTGAGGTTAATATGAGTTTGTTCAGAAGAATGGCTGCACTATGGGTTCTTTATGTTCTGTGCCAGGGCTTGCCACAAAGGGTCGGGAGGAACCGGCGCCACCACATCGATTGTCTCCTTCGACACCGGATGGGTGAACCAGATGCGGTGCGACTGCAGGCATATGCTGCCGTCGGGGTTGCTTCTGGGTGCGCCGTACTTGAGGTCTCCCTTGATGGGGCATCCTATTGCCGCGAGTTGCGCGCGAATCTGGTGTTTGCGTCCGGTTATCAGTTCCACTTCAAGCAGGTGGTATCTGTCGGAGGATGCGATGACCTGGTATCGAAGCTGTGATTTCTTCGCGTCTTTATCGTGCGAATTGGCAACGTAGGTTTTATTGTTCGCTTCCACCGATTTGAGATAATGTGTAAGTTCGTCGGCATCTTTTGGCGGACGGTTCGCTACAACAGCCCAGTAGGTCTTGTTTACTTCGCCGCGGCGGAAGAGGTCGTTCATCCTTGAAAGAGCCTTGCTGGTCTTCGCAAAAACCACGAGCCCAGAGGTGGGGCGGTCGATGCGGTGCGTAACGCCGCAGAAAACATTCCCGGGTTTGTCGTATTTTTCTTTCAGCCACATTTTCAGGGTTTCCACTAGAGGCGTGTCGCCGGTCTTGTCGCCTTGCACGATTTCTCCCGGGGCTTTGTTTACGATTATTATGTGGTTGTCTTCGTAGATTACTTGCATGTTGGTCTGTTGTTAAGAAAAATTGTACTGCACGGGCATGAATGCGGCAGAGCTGAGGAATATCTTTGCGACAGAAATTGATGACTGTAGTTGTCATCAACAGGACTGAACTGCCATGAAAAACACATATCTTAATGAAAATGAGCCCTCGCTATGTCCTTGGCGAGGACTCATTATTATTTAATTGGGAGTAAACTCGCTTCGCTCGTGGGAGTGAAATGTGGAGTAAACTCGCTTCGCTCGCTGGAGTGAAATACTATTCCTTTGCCACGGCGTTAAGGATAGCCACGGTGAAGTCCCATCCTTTCTGCACGGCAGGGATATGGCAGCGCTCCTGTGGCGAGTGAACGTCCTTGAGCGTGGGGCCATAGGAAATCATGTCCATGTGCGGGCACACCTTGAGGAAGAGACCGCACTCCAGTCCGGCGTGAATTGCCTCGACCGTTGGTTTCACGCCATAGAGACGTTCCCAGCAATCAATGGCGATGTTGAGAATCCGGCTGTTGGTGTTAGGTTCCCAACCCTGGTAGCCGCCTTCGTTCTGTATTGTGGCGCCGGCAAGGCGGAAGATCGTTTCCATCTGGTTCGCCAGTTCCATCTTGCGGCTCTCTACAGCCGAGCGGTGGAAGCCTTCGAGGACAATGCGGTTGCCTTCGCGCATCTTAATGCTTGCGAGGTTAGTGGAAGTTTCAACGAGTCCCGGCATTTCCAGACTCATGGAGTAAACGCCGTGAGGTGCCGCAAACACTGCTGCAATGAGACGGGTGGCAGTATCGTGGTCGATAATGGTTGCTGGTGTGTCGGCGGAAACGCAAGCAAGTTTCATGTTCTTCTCGGTGTGCCGGTATTCGTTTTCGATTTCGGCAACGAACTGATTGAAAATCATAGCCAGTTTTTCCTTGTCGGCAGGTTTGATACCGATAACGGCTTTTGCGTCGCGGGCTATTGCGTTGTGCAGGTTGCCTGAGTCGATCGACGCAAGTTCAAAGTTGATTTCCTGGCCGATGGTCCAGAGCAGACGTGCAATCTGTTTGGTTGCGCTTGCGTAACCCATGTTGATGTCGGTTCCGGAATGTCCGCCGTGGAGACTGAGCAGTTGCAGTTCAAAGTAGTTGAGCTCTTGCGGTGCTGCCAGTTGTTCGTAGTTGAATGTTACTACTGAAACGAGTCCGCCTGCGCAGCCTATGGTAATCACGCCGTCGTCTTCGCTGTCGAGGTTGAGCAGATAGTCGCCCTGCAGCATCTCTGGGGTGATGTTCGACGCGCCGGTGAGACCGGTCTCCTCGTCAACCGTTGCGAGGGCTTCGAGTGCGCCGCAATGGATGTCGGGGTCGGTAATTGCTGCCAATGCTATGGCAAGTCCCAGGCCGTCGTCAGCACCGAGAGTGGTTTTGTTTGCGCGCACCCATTCACCGTCCACAATGGTTTCGATAGGGTCGTTGTTGAAGTCATGGTTCGAGTCGGATGTTTTCTCGGCAACCATGTCCATGTGTCCCTGCAGGACAACTCTCTTGGCATTTTCGAAGCCGGGAGCCGCCGGGCGGAACATTGCCACGTTTCCCACTGCGTCGACTTTGTATTCGAGATTGTTTTTCTTGGCAAAGTCAACGAGCCACTGGCGGATTTTGTCGAGGTTTCCCGAAGGGCGGGGCACTTGAGTGATTTCGTGGAAGATTTCCCACACGCGTGTTGGTTTAAGATCTTTAACTGTCATAAATTAGAGGTTATAAAAGTGTTGTTAATAATGTAAATTGTCGGGATAAAATAAAAAATTGTTAAAAATAACATAATGTTGGTGCTAAGTTACAAAATAATTTTGAAATGAGAGTGAAAATTATGCAAAGGTTTTTTATCTTTGTGGTCTGAAAAAACAAAACGGATGGCAAAGTAGAGTATATGGCTACGTTGATTGCAGTACTGGTGCTTGTTCTTGTGGCGGTTCTGCTGCTTGGGATAAAAGTGTTTTTCGTTCGGGGCGGCAGATTTCCAAACAGCCACATTCATGAAAACCCTGAGATGCGCAAACGTGGAATAACGTGTCCCCGCGATGAATAATTTTATAAATAAACAAGGTATTTTTTAATTAAGATGAACTGGAAGAAAAATTTGGCTTATTTGATGGTTGTGGTAATGGCAGTGTCGGCAACTTCGTGCAACGAGAAACCCGCGAAGAAAGCGGCCCCCTCATCATCACCCAAGACAGCGCAGGAGCAGCTTGTTGTGCGCTACGTTGACGAGGATTCGCTGATGGCAAACTACAACCTGGCAA
>JAGCVR010000001.1 GCA_017962285.1 Muribaculaceae bacterium
GCCGTCGAAACGGGCTGCCACGTTGTAACTCCCGTTGAGAATCAACAGGTCACCGGCACTTTCGCCCAGCCACATCAGGGCAATCAAAAATAGGAAAGTAATCTTTTTCATAATCAGACATTTTTTACAATATGCGCCAAAGATATAAATCATTTTCAAGAACACAAAAAAAGGAGGCAGAAAACTAATAAAACTGCCTCCCCTACTTGTGTTTTCTGAATTAAATTTAATGATTAATGCATAAAAACAAGTCTAAAACAAATCTTTATTAAAAAACCTAATTCCATGCAAAAATAGAATCATTTAAATTCAAAGTCAACTCTAATAGACCAAATAAACGATTTTATAGACAAACAGCACTATCCGACTCTTTTTTTACTGGAAAGTGACAACATTTTCCGTAAGCTTTTCATGCCTAAGAATGAGAGTATTATGGCAATTTTGTTCATCAGCCTCACACGAGGATTGAAAAAGCAACTACGGCGCAGACGCAGAATATTGCTCCAACTTTCATTTATAGCGCCAGCCATCTTTGGGGATGGATTCCGGGGGATGGTGCGCAACATATTAAAGCTGGCACTGAGCAGACGGCTCTGCACCGCAGGAAGATGACGAGGATTTGTCGTTTCTATTTCCTGTTCCAATTCCGAGAGAATGCTCAGAACCACTGTGCGGGATTCGGAAAAATCGCCCATTGTGCTCTCCTGATGGCGAATGTAGTGATACAGCTTTAAAGAAGTATAGACAAGTCCCCGCTCAGCCCTTGAAAGCAACGGAAATTCCGAACGCAAATCCTCAAAGATTTCACCCTCCTTGAACAGAAAATTCCGAAGCAGACCTGCACGGAAAATCCGTCGGCAGAGCGAGTTCTTGATGGTATCCTGATAGAAAGACGCATCGATGGCCTCGTTCTGCGCGTAGAACCTCTCCTTGCCGTTTGCCATACCGGCAACCGGTTTTTGCCCGTCATCGTACTGTAGCCAATCACATTCTGCCACATCACAATCAAATTTCTCAATCAGCCCAAGCAGTTTTTCCACAAAAATGGGCTCCACCATATCGTCACTGTCAACGAATGCCAGGAAATCCCCCTTCGCAAGTCTGAGTCCGGCATTTCTCGCAGCTGCCACACCCTGATGTGGAATAGCCTCAACTTCTATTCTATTATCTTCGTTGGCAAGAGTGCGACAGATATCAGCACTGTCGTCGGTACTTCCGTCGTTCACAAGTATGATCTGGAGTTGGCTGTGTGTCTGCGACATCACACTCGTCACACACCGCCGCATATACGGCGATGTGTTATACACCGGAATTACCACAGACACAAGCATCTCTCAACGGATTTTTATCTCACTTTCCACTCAAAACCGTCCTTGGTGTCTTTCACGTCGAAGCCGGCTTCGTTCAAACGATTACGAATCAGGTCGCTTGTAGTCCAGTCTTTTGCAGATTTCGCATTTTTGCGGATTTCAAGAAGCAAATCCACGGCTTTCCTGTAGGGTTCAAGGTCAACGTTCTCACCGCCGCTGAAGTCGTCGCGCAAGCCAAGCACGTCGAAAAGATAAGTCTGGAACACCGATTTCAGTTCTGAGATTTGCTCTGCAGTGAGACAGGCGCTACCGTCGTTTGCCTGATTTATAAGTTTGCAGGCATCGAAAAGCGTTGCAATCACCACAGGAGTGTTCAGGTCGTCATCCATTGCTTCGGCGCAGCGTTTGCCAAAGTCCTCCACAGCAAGAGACGATGCCTCGGCAGGCTTGAGCTCACAGAGCCGGTGCCATCCGTCCATCATTCTCTCATAAGCTTTTTCGGCAGCTTTCAGTGCTTCGTTTGAGAAATCAACTGTTCCGCGATAGTGTGCCTGCAATATGAAGAAACGCACCGTCATGGGCGAATATGGCTGTTCCAGCAAAGGATGTGTTCCCTTGAAAAACTCTTCAAGTGTTATGAAGTTGCCGAGCGATTTCCCCATCTTCTTGCCATTGATGGTAATCATGTTGTTGTGCATCCAGTAGCGCACCATGGGTTTGCCTTGACTTGCCACCGCCTGTGCAATCTCGCACTCATGATGCGGAAAGACCAAGTCCATGCCACCGCCGTGTATGTCGAACTGCGCGCCGAGGTATTTCCGTCCCATAGCCGTACATTCGCAGTGCCATCCCGGGAAGCCGTCGCTCCACGGAGACGGCCAGCGCATGATATGTTCCGGCTGAGCCTTCTTCCATAAAGCAAAGTCAGCCTGATTTCGCTTCTCTCCCACTCCGTCGAGTTCACGTCTGGCATTCTTCACCTCAGCAAGATTTCTTCCTGAAAGAACTCCATAGTGATGGTCGTGGTCGTATTTCTCCACGTCGAAGTAAACACTGCCGTTGCTCTCATAGGCATAGCCGTTGGCAAAAATTTCCTTCACAAGTTCCTCCTGCTCGATGATGTGGCCGGTGGCATGAGGCTCAATGCTGGGAGGAAGCACATTCAAAGCATCCATTGCCTTATGGTAGCGGTTGGTGTAGTACTGCGCCACTTCCATCGGTTCAAGCTGCTCAAGCCGCGCTTTCTTTGCGATTTTATCTTCGCCGTCATCAGCATCATGTTCCAAGTGCCCCACATCGGTGATGTTCCGGACGTAGCGCACTTTATAACCCAGTTTCTTCAGATAACGGAAAAGTACGTCAAAAGTAATCGACGGACGGGCATGTCCCAAATGGGGGTCGCCATACACGGTGGGACCGCAAACATACATGCCCACTTTCCCCTCGTGCAGCGGCACAAAACGCTCCTTCTGTCTCGTAAGCGTGTTATAAATAAGCATATCTGTAATATAATCTGTTTTTAAATATCAAAAGTGGACTCAGTAGAGCCAGCAAATATCATCAAGCTTGTCCTTTCGGGAACGGGAAGTTGATGGGACCGTTGCCGCTGCCTGCTGCGCGAGGCACGATTTCGCCGTAAGCCATCTCATATTTCTTGATGTTTTCCTGCAAAGCCATGAGCAGTTGCTTGGCATTCTCAGGCGTCATGATGTTGCGGGATTGAACGCGGGCCTTGGGCATATTTGGAGCCATGAGCACCATATCGATAAAGAAATCGTTCGGTCCGTGACTTATCACTGCCAAGTTAGAGTAACGGCCCTGCAGTTCATCGCTGGGAACTTCAATCTGAATCTGTCCTTGTTTTGATTTTCGTTTGCCATAATTTATAAAGTATTATATGTTAATATTATTCGATAGTTTCGAATGAAAAGGTTCGGTGACACCGTCATTCTTTTTCAAAAATATAGCACTCTGTCTCAGGTCGCACCACATCGGTTAGAAAGACGCGTATTCTCTTGCAGGTGGGTCGTTTCATGAGATAGCCGATATTGAACGACGCATAGCAGTCGCGCCAGTGAAGCGGTTCCTCGCCCTTCAGGTCATGAACAAGGTAGCAGTCCACCACTTCGTTGTCGCGTGTATCGCCATCCATCAGCAGAAAGAACGACCGGAGCTTTCCGGTATATTCCACCTGACACCTTACGTTGATAAACTCGCCGGTCTGCCAGATGCTCTGCAATCGCAACTCATGGAGGTCATATTCTGTCATGGGCAATTTATTCACTCTGAGCGAATCGCTTATTATTTTGGTGATGCTGTAGATTTCAATCTGTCGGGAGTATTGACCGCCATCCTTCTCACGATAACGCATAAGCACACGATGGTCTTTTGCTAACCCGGGGTCGTCCACACCATTTGCCACAAGAGTGGTAATATCACCAGTTCTGTTCACATTTTCAAACACGGCTTCACCTTGGCTGAATGACTTGAAAGTGACCAAATCAAGACGAAAATCCACCAGTCCTGCATCATTGAAATCGTCATCGCCACATGCAAAACCAATCATTGCAAGTGAAATGAGAATCACTATTTTAAGCCATCCCGATTTCATTGTATGTTCTGCGGATTTTCCGAATCACTTTCCATTATGCCATCGCGCATCCGAAGCACACGGTCGCACTGAGCGGCAAGAGTCTCATCGTGAGTGACGATGACAAACGTCTGTCCCATTTGTTCACGGAGTTTGAAGAACAGCTCATGCAACTCGCGCTTGTTCTGAGAGTCGAGGCTGCCACTGGGCTCGTCTGCGAGAACCACTTTAGGATTGTTGATCAGCGCCCGCGCCACCGCCACACGCTGACGCTCGCCGCCGCTGAGTTGTGCCGGTTTATGCTGCAATCGGTCGGCAAGTCCCATAAACGAAAGCAGTTCGTTGGCTCGCCGCATGGCCTCGTTTCTTTTCTCTCCGCCAATCAGCGCTGGAATAGCCACATTCTCAGCCGTGGTAAACTCTGGAAGAAGCTGATGAAATTGAAATACGAATCCTATGTTGCGGTTGCGGAAACGTGCCAGTTCTTTTCCACGCAGTTCAAGCACATTGGTACCTGAAATCAGAACAGAGCCGCTGTCGGGGCGGTCGAGTGTTCCAAGAATCTGCAGTAAAGTGGTCTTTCCCGCGCCACTTGGACCAACGATGCTCACCACTTCGCCAGAGGCAATTTCCACGTCCACACCGCGAAGCACTTCCAGGGTGTCGAATCTCTTAACGATGCCCCGTGCCCGTATTATGTTTTCCAAATCACTCATCTGCTTTCACTTACTATAAGAATGCAAAGTTACGAATAAGCGAGCATAGAACAAAATGAATTATTCATTTTTTATGTTGAGCGAAAGTAACTTCGGCGACAGCCAACGTTACACGAATAAGCGAGCGAAATGAAAATAAAAATCCACTTTTTATTTTCATTTCCGAGCATTGTAGCCAAAACATATAAGCCTTATAAGTCCTATAGGACCTATAAGACCTATAAGATTTATTCTGCCACAGGAACACAAAAAGGAGGATGCCTCAAAGACATCCTCCTTATATCTCATCATAGAAAAATTCAAGGATTATTCAACTTCTTTCACGAGGAAAATCTCTGTTGGGAAGTGGTCACTGTATCCGTTGAGGAACACACCGCCCGAATAAGTACGCAACGGGTAACCCTGACGGTCGCCTTCATTGGTTTTCAAGAACTCTCGGTTCAGCACTTCGGCGCGCAGGAACGTGAGTCCCGGTTTCTCCTTAGTGTCGTAGTAACGGAGGAAGTATTGGTTAAACACAATCTGGTCGAACAAGTTCCATTGTCCGCGATATGCCAGCGTTCCTATTCCCTTATCCAGAATCTGCCAGAAAGGATTGTAGATATCGTTAATCATCAGGACGTCCTTCATCTCCCTTTTTGCTCCAAGGGCTACAGAGCAGCTCTTGTTCTGCGGGTCATCGTTAAGGTCGCCCATGAAGATGATACCTTGGTTCGGGTCGTCGGCAAGGAGTGAGTCCACGGTGTGACGGCACATGGCGCCGGTAGCTTCGCGGAGCCAGCTCGACTGCTCTTCACCACCCAGACGCGAAGGCCAGTGATTTACAATCACACTCACCTTTTCTCCTGCAAGCAGACCTGTTACGCACAACTGATCGCGGGTGCGGAAAGTGGGATAGTCGATGAAACGTTCATCAAGTCTTTGGTTTGTTACGTTCAGAACGCGGAAATAACGTGGATTATAAAGTAGTCCCACGTCCACACCACGGCGGTCGGGACCATCGTGATGAATTATCTGCAAGTGCCAGTCCTTGATTTCGGGTTGCTTCACAAGGTCTTCGAGCACGGTGCGATTCTCAATTTCGCTGACACCGATGATAGCAGGCCCCATTGGAGTGTTTTTCGTTGCCATCTCGCTGATGGCATAAGCCATGTTGTGCTGCTTCATCCAGTATTTACTATTGTTCCATTGACGAGAACCCTGCGGCGAGAACTCCAAGTCATAGGTACCATTGTTATTAATAGTGTCGAAGAGGTTCTCCAGGTTATAGAACATCACGCCAAACATCTGGTAGCGCTTGCCGCTTTCAGCTGGCTGGCACTGAGCAAGTGGCGAAATAAAGGCTAATGAGAGAACGAATAATAATAGTTTCTTCATCGGTTTATGTTTTTTAAATTAGAAGATAAATTTTTCCAAAATTAATGCTTTTTATTCAAATTTCCATAATTCTGAACTAAAAAAATTGCTTTTGCCCTCATTTTTCTCTTTCACGGGAATTTTATCGTTGAAAATATCGCAATAATGAAACATATTTCGTAACTTTGCAGAGTGAAATTTGAACGGTGGAAAAATTTGGCTGCTTGCAACCACTTGAAAAAATGCTAAAACTGCGACATAGCAACGCTTTTGTGTAACGTTTTCTCAGGCATTTTCCACACCAGATTTTCTCAAATTCAGTGTGGTATTTTTTTGTACCCTAAACGCATAAAAAGACTTGTAACAATATGAACTATCTATTCACATCCGAATCGGTGTCGGAAGGACACCCCGACAAAATCGCAGATCAAATCAGCGACGCTCTCCTTGATAATTTCCTTGCTTACGACCCCAAGTCGAAAGTGGCGTGCGAAACGCTTGTCACCACCGGTCAGGTAGTCATTGCCGGCGAAGTGAAGTCGGAGGCATACGTTGACCTGATGGAGGTGACACGCGGCGTGATAAACCGCATTGGATACAACCGGAGCGAATACAAGTTCGACGGTGACTCCTGCGGCGTTCTTTCGGCGCTGCACGAGCAGTCGGAAGACATAAATCGCGGCGTGGAACGCGAGAATGCCGAAGAACAGGGAGCCGGCGACCAGGGAATGATGTTTGGCTACGCCTGCAACGAGACTCCTTCGTATATGCCTGTTACGCTCGACCTTGCGCACACACTGCTTCGCGAGCTTGCCGAAATCCGCAAAGGACGCCTGCTGCCATATCTCCGCCCCGATGCCAAGAGCCAGGTAACAGTGGAATACGACGGCAAGACGCACCGCCCGGTACGCATCCACACCATAGTGATAAGCACCCAGCACGACGAATTCATCCGTCCCGACCGCGACAAAGGTATTTCGCAAGACGATGCCGACCGCATGATGCAGCAGCGCATCGAGAATGACATAAAGAACATCCTTATTCCGCGTGTCATCAGCAAGCAGCCCGACAGCGTGAAGCAGTTGTTCACCCCAGAACTGAGACTGCTGGTGAACCCCACCGGAAAATTCGTCATTGGCGGACCTCATGGAGACACTGGGCTGACCGGACGAAAAATCATAGTTGACACCTATGGCGGACGCGGTGCTCACGGCGGCGGTGCCTTCAGCGGTAAAGACCCGAGCAAGGTAGACCGAAGTGCCGCTTACGCAGCACGCCACATCGCGAAAAACGCCGTCGCCGCCGGAATAGCCGACGAGATGCTTGTGCAGGTGGCCTACGCCATCGGCGTGGCAGAACCGGTGAGCCTCTTTGTGGATACGCGCGGAACAAGCCATGTGGCGCAGTCCGACGCAGAAATCGCAGAAATCCTGGGCAAACTCTTCGACATGCGCCCGGCAGCCATTGAACAACGCCTGAAACTGCGGAATCCCATCTACGAAGAAACCGCAGCATACGGTCACATGGGTCGTGAGCCGAAGGTGATATCGAAACACTTCAGTTCACACTATGACCTGGAGCGTTTCATACGCGTGGAACTTTTCACATGGGAGAAACTGGACTATGTGGAAATCCTCCGGCAGGCATTCGCCATAAAATAACGAGTGTGCCAAAGAAATCCTGGCACACCCGCTTTCTCTGTTATCTTTTCCGTCCATCAGAACCGCCGC
>JAGCVR010000070.1 GCA_017962285.1 Muribaculaceae bacterium
ATTAGTATGAAAACCACAACAGAGAAAACGCGCTATTCCGACGAGGAACTGCAGGAGTTCAAGCAGATTATTCTTGAAAAGCTTGAAGTAGCCAAGAATAATTATGAGATGTTGTTATCGCGCATCATGACCGATGAATCGGCCCCAGGCTTCAAGGTTCTTGAAGAGGGTGCCTCAACCCGCCAGAAAGAGGAAGCAAGCCAGCAAGCCAGCAAACAGATGCAGTTTATCGACAAGTTGCAGAAAGCACTTATCAGAATAGAGAACAAGAACTACGGCATCTGCCGCGTAACAGGCAAGCTCATTCCCCGCGAACGGCTTCTCGCCGTCCCCCACGCCACCACATCGCTCGAGGGCAAGGAGATTGAGGAACGGATGAAGAACAACCCACGCTGATGAAACGTGCGTCGAATGGCACATTAGCCGCAGCGATAATCGCTGCGGTGATAATCCTTGACCAAATCCTGAAGATTTGGGTAAAGACCCATTTCTTCTATGGAGAAGATTATGCCATAACCGACTGGTTCCGCATCCGCTTCATCGAGAACAACGGTATGGCATTCGGCATGGAACTGGGAAGCAAACTTGTGCTGACATGGTTCAGAATAATCGCCGTGAGCCTGTTTGTGTTCTATCTGGCAAAGATAAGCAAACGAACCGACCTTCCGCGAGGTTATGTGGCGTGCATTGCCATGATAACCGCCGGAGCGGCAAGCAATGCTATCGACGGCATTTTCTATGGATTGATTTTCGACGCACCACCCATTCCTCTTGTCGCCGAGATGTTCCCTTCGGGAGGTGGCTACGGCAGCCTTTTCTACGGCCGTGTGGTGGATATGCTTTATTTCCCCCTGTGCGAATGGGACTGGCCGTCATGGTTCCCGATGGTGGGCGGCGAACACTTTGTGTTTTTTCAACCGATTTTCAATATTGCCGATGCGACCTTGAGTGTGAGTGTAGCGGTGCTGATATTGTTCTATTCGTCGGTGCTTGGAAAGAAGCCAGAAGAGCAGAAAAACGCTGAAGGCGAAAAGAAAGAAGACTCAGAAGTGAAATGACCTGTCCGCGAGTACATAGAATGCTTGCCATTGCACTGACGGCTCTGTGCCTGTTAGGTTGCGACAAAGCGCCCAATGGAGTGATACCGGAGAGCAAGATGGATGACCTGCAGGTGGACCTGTTCAAGGCGGAAGCATATATGGACCTGCATCCCGGGGAGTTCTCAAACGATTCGCTGAAAATGATACTCAAGCAGTCGGTTCTTGCCAAACACGGCTTCACTCTTGCCGATTACGACCGCTCCATCGAGTGGTATGCCCACAACATGGACTCGTATGGGAAAGTTTACGACAAGGCGATACGCACCCTGGACGGTGAGCGCAAGGATTTGCGCAAAGAATCCGAGAAAGAGACTCAGCATCGTGCCGCAGACATCGCCCAGAGCCGGCTGGGCTATTATCCGAGCGAAGGAGATTCGGCAGATGTGTGGAAATTCGACCGCACATGGACTCTTGCCTCGAATCTGGGCGAAGGATACATCAATTTTGAGATTGAACCCGCCAAAGACAGCCAGAACGGCGACAGATACCAGCTCAAGCTCAAGAAACTTGGCTTCGGCAGCCGCTTCACGCTTCTGCTGGCGGCTGATTACATGGATGGATGCACTTCGCTGACGACAAGAAATTCGTCTTACGACGGATGGGACGAGATGACGCTTCAGTGCGACTCCACACGCTCGCTGCGAAGACTCTACGGATACATCAAATACGACGTCCGCCCGTTCACTATGGCATACGTCGACAGTGTGTCGATGCTTCGCACCCGCTGCAACAAGGGGCAGTATTCATCGTTCAATCTGCAGAAATTCATCACCAAAAAGAAGTACCAGTAAGTGAAACGATTCCTCTCGAACTACATTTACTGCGATGGCAAACTGTGGCGAAACCATATCGCCACTATTGATGATTCGGATCTCCTGGTGAGTATTGAACCGATAGAAAATGAACCGGCAAACACATACTACGCGGCAAATCCTCTGTGCATAATCAATTGCCGTGACGTGAAACCACTTCTCGACACATTCCGCACTGCCCCCGACCGAAACGCTTTTCAATCAAAATGGCAGGCTCCGCGTCTTTCAGCAAACGAAAAAGTAGCAGTGTATGAATTGAATTTTAAAGAGAAATTCACAAAAAAACTGTCATAGTGGAACGAATCTTGCAATTTGTCATTCAGAAATAAATAACTAAAGAGTATGACAAAATTTGAAGAATTGATTTCGAGCAGCACACCCGTTCTGGTTGACTTTTTTGCCACATGGTGCGGACCATGCAAGATGATGCACCCCATTCTGGAAGAAGTCAAGTCAAAGGTTGGTGAACAGGCAAGGGTGGTGAAAGTGGATGTTGACGCCTACGGCGATCTCGCCACGAGTTATGGTGTGAGAGCAGTCCCCACACTGATGATTTTCAAGGACGGAGAACTCAAGTGGCGGGCAAGCGGGGTGCAAATGGCAGATGCCATCGTGACAGAATTGCAGAAATGGATGTGATTCATTCACGAAACACCACGGCGGAACTTCGCAAATGTGCCGTAGTGGTAATAAACGAGGGCGCTCCCGCCATGGGAACGCCCCCTAATTTTCTTAAGGTCCTTAAAACAACTCGTTCACTCGATTATTCGATTACTCGATTACTCGTTACCTATAAAGGTATCTGCTCGTTTACTCGTCAACTCGTTTACTTGTTAACTGCTCGTTCACGATCCCATTACCATTCCGGCGAGGATCACCACGTCGTTCACTTCTATCAGGCCGTTGCCGTCCATGTCGGCCACAGTGATGTCCACTCCGTTGCCTGAACCACCCATAGCGATATCAGCAAGCAGAACCACGTCGTTAACTTCAAGGATTCCGTTGCCGTCAAGGTCGCCAAGGATGCCACCGTTTTCCTGAACGATGTGGAAGAACTCGCTCCAGGGCATTATGGCCTTGTATTTCGGAATAGTGCCGTTGGGCACGGTGAGGGTACAGGCATTCTTATCCACGCCGGCGAAGATGTAGTCGTTGCCGTAAGTGAGGCTTGCGGGATTCATCATCTTGGCATTGATGTTAGTCACGTTGGTGCAGCCGCTGAAAGATGATTGGCCGATGCTCTCCAGGTTTTTGGGGAAAGTGAGCGACTCGAAACTGTCGCATTCAATGAAAGCGAGGTCGCCAATCTCGGTTAGCGACTCGGGGAAGACAATACTGTGCAGAGCCCACTGTTTGCGGCACAGCAGGATGGGAATGCGCTTCACGCCATTGCCAATGATGAACGAAGTCAGGAGGGATCCGTTAAATGGTGCTTTGTCGGTGTCGACAGGGTACATGTCATCGCACGACGTGGCATTGTAGTAAACGGTTGTCAGGTTCTCGCAGCTGCCGAAGGCGCGTTCGCCCAGCGATGTCACCCCGGATGGAATGGTTACCGCCATGATACCCGTTTCGGCAAAGGCGTAACGTCCAATGGTCTTTACTGACTGAGGCAGCGACACCAAAGCGAGATTGGGTAGTATGTAACACAAGTACGCAGGAATGTGCTGCACATTGTTGCCGAATTTGAAAGAGGTTATGGAGGAGTGACCACGGAAAGTGCTGGAGTAGTAATCCGGGAAGTCGGCAGCCGACCGTGCGTTCCAGTTTACCGTCTTAATGCTCGTGTTAGAGGTGAGCAGATTGGTTGGCATACGAGTCACGTTGGCGCCCACGGTGAAGGTCTGCAGGTTGTCGCAGAATTCAAAGGGCTGCGCCGACGAGGTGGAGATGTCGTTGGCATTTGTGGCGTTCCATGTCACCGAAGTGAGCGTGGCGGCGGAGAAAGCGTAAGATCCCAGGGTTTTTACTGTCTCGGGAATTGTGATGGTGGTTATACCCGCGTCCATGAATGCCGCCATTTCTACAGTTGTGGTGTAGTTGGAAAGGTAAGCAGCAGTCAGGTTGGTGCAACCATAAAATGCGCGGTCACCAATTTTAGTGATTTCGGAACCGTCAAGCCTGACGGTGATGATGTTTTTATTGTTATAATATGCCATCGGAGCCACGCTGGTGATTGCGTAGGGCTTGCCTAACAATGTGTGGAGCGCCTGGGTGGTTATCAATACCGAGTTCTGGCCCGACAAGGTGCCCACGAGCGCCAGTTCTCCAACACTGCTGCTGTTGAACACGCCTGTGGTTGCCACATAGAAATTGTTGTTGCTGTCAACAACTTCGCCGGTCACCAGGTCGGGCGTGGGATCCACGTAGTTGTTGCTTGCGATATAGGATGTGGATTTGGCCTTCTCAATGGCATCATAGGTGGGGAAATAGAAACGTATCTTCGA
>JAGCVR010000071.1 GCA_017962285.1 Muribaculaceae bacterium
AACTGGTAAGCAATGGAGGCGTTCCAGAGCCACTGCTTGGTGTCGTAACCGTCGCTGTATCCACTTGTGGCGCTGTAAGAGAGGTCAGTGCTGATGACCAGTCCGAACGGGGCGGAATAAGTCCCGTTGAAATTACCTCCGTAGGTATGAACGTTCCTGTTGTTCGAAGCAAACACTGAGTTGTGTGTGGTCTGGAAGCCATACCGGGGCCGTAGTTCAAGGTCGAAAACAGCGGTTCTGTAAGCAATTCCCGGAGAGAGGTTGATTGAGAGCGACCCGCTCCGGTTGTATTGCTGGTTGTTGTAACCCACCGTCTGGTTATAGCGGGCGAAGAGGTGGCTCGTGAAGTAAAAAGCCTTGTTTCTCAGTGGAAGGCTGATCATGTTCATGGCGCGGATGCCCCACACGCCATTCACGTTGGCGTAGGTTGTGCGGCGCGCACCGGTGGTCTTGTCGTAATCGGTGGTTGAAATGATGCTGTTTTGGGCAAAATCGGTGTTAACCATCGCCATTATGCTGCGTTGCGACGATTGCTCAAAATCGTTGTATCGCACACTGATGTTGTGGTTGAAAGTGGGCTTAAGTTCCGGATTACCGGTAACGATGTTCAGCGGGTTCGATTCATCGGCAACGGGTTGCAGCTGCGTCAGCGAGGGTTGGTTGCTCCGTGAGCGATAGTCGATGGCAAGGTTTCTTGTCTTGCTGAATTTGTATCTGAAACGGGCGAACGGAGCCACGCTCCACACCCAGCGCGACGGGATTGTGCGAAGCGAATTGAGTTTGTTCTCGCTTTTCGACATCGACGACTGCACACCCATGCCGGCATCGAGATTGTATTTCTTGGTAACTCTCTTGAACCCTATCCGGAACTGCTGGTTGAGGAATGTGTTCGAGAATTTGTTGCTGAGATTTTCGTTGAAAGTCTGCGCATTGTTTTCGTCAACGTCGAATACCTGCTTGTCGGCTGTGCTGTAGCGGTAATTTGCCTGGTAAGTGAAGTTGATGAACCGCCCGTTTTTCACGTCACCAATTGGCTCTGTCCAAGTGAGTCGTCCACGAATGGCGTTGGTTTTTCGCAGATTGTCGTTCACCTGATTTATAAGTTGCTCGCGTTCTGCGGGGTCATCTTTAAGGAAGTAGGTGTTGTGGGTGTAGGTGTCGCCGTTCTCGTCTACGTAGCTGTAGTCATACCGCATCATGGTACTGAAACTTCGTCCCGGGTGGTTCTTGAAGTTGTGGTTGTAGATGAGGTTAATGCCGGCCTCATAGCTTTTGCCTGAGTTGTTGTAGGCATTGAGGCTGTTGTTTACATGCGTGCGTGCTTTGTCGCCGGCATAAGTGTCGCTGTTTTCCTCCTTGAAACTGTCGCTGAAATTGAACGAGAACCTTGGGCGTATTTCAAGGGTGTTGAATGAATCGGCCTCCCATTTTATGCGGAAGTCACCACGAAGGTTGTGTCCTTTGTCTCGAGAGTTGTTTGTGGAGTTTTCATAGGAAGTGGAATCCTCAAAGAGGTACTGGCGGTCTCTCGCGGTGCGCGTGTCGCGGTCGCTGTGCGAATACATCACCGAACCTCCGGCACGGAATCTCTCGCTGTCCTGAGTACCCACGTTGAAGTTTATGCCCGCGCTTTGCGATGTGGTTATGCCCCGGTCACCGCCAAAGCGCTGGAACCGGCTTGCACCGCCATCGGAAAATCCGAGATTGTTCACGTTGTTGGCGCCGCCGAGAATGGTGAACTGATTTCCATTATTGAAGTAGTTGGCGATGAGGTTGCTGGTGTATCGCTTATCGGTGCCATATCCTCCGCTCAATGTTCCGAACCAGCCATTGTTCATGCCTTTTTTCACCGTAAGGTTAATGACGGTTTCATCTTCTCCGTCGTCAACTCCGGTAAGCCTTGCCAGGTCGCTTTTACGGTCGATCACCTGCAGTTTGTTGACCATATCGGCAGGGATATTTTTTGATGCCACGGTGGGGTCGTCGGAGAAAAATTCCTTGCCGTCGAGGAGAATTTTCGAGACGTCTTTACCGGTGGCTGTGATTTTTCCGTCGTTTCCCACTTCCACACCGGGAAGGCGCTTGAGCAGGTCTTCCACAACGGCGTTTGTCTGTGTCTTGTAGGAGTCGGCATTGAATTCTATGGTGTCTTCCTTGACTGTGATGGGCGTTTTTATTCCCACCACCACGGCCTCGCTGAGGAGGATGGTGTTGACTTTAATGGCGATGGTTCCGAGGTTAAGGTTTTTGCCTTCAACGTCGGCTTTCACCACTTTGTCCTCGTAGCCCACATAACTGAATTTGAGGAGGTATTTGCCTTGCCCAACCCCTTCGAAGCGGAAAGATCCATCCTCTCCGGTCGTGAGTCCTTTGACGTAGGTGCTGTCTTTGTTGGCGCGGAGAAGCCGCACTGTGGCATCGCTCATTGCCAGACTGTCCTCGGCATCAATGAGTTTTCCCATTATAACGGCGGCATCAAGACTGCCGAATGTGCAAAGAATTGCTATGAGAATTGTTAAGAATTTATTCATTGGTAAATAGATATAGTTCGTGATAATAATATACAAAGATATAATCTATGAAGGTAAAAACCAAAAAAGATATACAAATTGGTTGAAAAACATGGTCGAGTAATAGAATTTTGCCTATAAAAACCTCTATTTGTTAAGCAAAAGAAGCTGTTCCGCTATGAGCCTGTCGTTGCATAGGCGTGGCACTTTCCGCTGTCCGCCGAGCTTACCTGTTTTAGCGAGCCAGGTATCGAAGAGCCCGGATTTGGCTGTGACGATTTGCGGTGGAGCGAGGAAAATGTCGCCCTTCCGCTTGGCCTCGTAGTCGCTGTTGGTTTGCTTCAAGGCATCGTCGAGTGCCTGAGAAAATTCCGTCAAATCCTTTGGGAAGGAAGCGAATTCTATGATCCACTGATGGTGCGCTTTCTCGCCCGAAGAGGAGAAAACCGGTGCCGCTGTGTAGTTAAGCACCTGCGCTCCCGTTTCACGGCAAGCCACGCTTATGGCTGTGTCGGCATTGTGAACCATCAGTTCCTCACCGAAAGCATTGATGAAGCTCTTCGTCCGTCCTGCAATCCGGATTTTGACTGGATTTACGCTTTCCACAAGAATGGTGTCACCAATCCGGTATCTCCACAAACCGTTGCATGATGTGATGATGAGTTCGTAGGTCTTGCCCGGCTCAATTTCCCAGAGGGGGATTGCTGTGGGGTTTTCTTCGTGGCAGTGTTCCACGGGAATGAACTCGTAGAAGACACCCACGTCGAGCAGGAGCAGCATGGCGTTCGTGCTCCAGTCGCTTTGTGTGGCAAAGAATCCTTCGCTGGCGTTATATGTCTCAAGGAAGTGCATCCTGCTCATGTCGCAGATTGCCTCATACTGCTTTCTGTATGGTTCAAAAGAGATGCCGCCATGGAAGAATACTTCAAGATTGGGCCAAATCTCGTGAATGTTTTTTGCTCCAGTGAATTCAAGGGCACCGTTGAGCACACCCAGGAACCAGCTGGGCACGCCCGAGAGATTTGTAACGTTTTCCTTCACACTTGCACGGATAATGGCGGGAAGTTTTTCGTTCCAGTCCTCCATGAGGGCAATTCTCTTGCTTGGCGTACGGAAGAGGTTCACAATGGGGTTTATGTTCTCTATGAGATTTGCCGAAAGGTCGCCCACCCGAACACCTTTTTTCAGGTTAAGTGCATTGGCGAAGCTGCCGCCCAGAATAAGACCCTTTCCACTCATCAGTCGGCTTTTTGGATTCAGATTCAGATAGTGCGCCACTACATCGGCGCTGCCGCGATAGTGGTTCATGCTGAAAGAGTCGCGTGTGATGGGGATGTATTTGCTTTTACCTCCGCTTGTGCCGCTGGATTGTGCAAAGTTCCTCGTCTTTCCAGGCCATAGCACACTTTCTTCGCCATCCACCATTCTCATGATTTGTGGCCGGAGGTCTTCGTAGGAGTGAAGCGGGACCGTGGAAGCGAACTGACGATATGTTCTAACGATGGAGAAGTCGTAGTGCCTGCCAAATTCAGTCAGGGCGGCTTTTTCGATGAGTTTCACCAGTTGTTCCTGTTGCACACTGTCGGGGTGAGAGATGTAGCGCAACTGCTCTTGAAGGCGGTCGTGCATGCTCTTTCTCATCAGTGGAGTGAAATCAATCATGGTGTGAGGCTCTTATTTTGGTTGTCGTTCCACAACGTGTCCGTTCTCGTCCACGCTGAAACGGCGGCTGAATTCTTCGTAGGTTCTTTTCCAGCGGTTATGACTCCACAGCCAGTATTGCGGAGCCCGGCGGATGGTCTGTTCCAGCAGTTCAAAGAAGGTGTCGGTGAGTTGATGCTGCGGCAGTTCCTGCGGGTTGCGGGTGATAAGTTTGAATTCACACTGGTAATAGCCTCGAGCCACCCGGATCACATCGAGATAGACCACGGCATGGTTGAATTTCCGTGCGATTCTTTCGGTCCCGGTGAAAACCGGCGTGGTTTGATTGAGGACTTTCAGCCAGTGGTGAATGTTGTTCCAGGTGGGCACCTGGTCGCTGATATATCCAATCATGGATGGTTTCCCTTGCCGCTGAGCATTGATGATCCACCTGACTGTTTCTGTCATGGGAATGCACTGCGACCCCATGCGTTCGCGCACATTGAGGAACAACCTGTCGAACACGGCATTTTCAAGCGGATGATAGATCTGTCCTCCGCAAATATCGGGAGTTATCCATTTTTTGATTGAGGTTATCCACTCCCAGTTGCCGTAATGCCCCAGATACATGGCGACTGACTGCCCTTCTCTCAGTATTTCGTTTACGATATCGGTGCCCTTGAATACGACGTGTTTTTTTATGTTTTTTTCGCTTAAAGTGGCATATTTAATCGTTTCAACGAAGACATCGCAGAAGTGTAGATAGAACTGGTGTTTTATCTTGCTGATTTCCTGAGGTGTTTTCTCGGGGAACGTAGCAGTGAGATTTTTCGTTATCACCTTGTTGCGGTACCTGAGTATGTCGCCGAGGAAAATGCTCAATATCCATGCAAAGGCATGGTGCAACCAAAGCGGCAGAAGCGAGAGCGCCAGCCAGATAACTCGGAGAGGCCAGTAAATCATGTTGTGTTTCAGTTTCTTCAACATCACAAAAAACGCATGCTATTTGCCTAATATTTTATCGGCAATCAGGACAAGGTCGGTAACATCAATAAGATTGTCGAAGTTTACGTCGGCAACTTCCAGATTGATATAATCAACATCGCTGCTGTCGAGTATATATTGAGACAGCAGGACAATGTCGCTCACATCCACTATCTCGTCGTTGTTTACATCGCCAAGTATAGGTTCTTTTGGTTCTTCGCTTTGAGTGGTGACGAAAAGGCACCGCCATGAATTTCCCGCAAAAGCGAGTTTCTTCACTCTCAGCACATGGCGTCCCGGGGTGAGGTGAATGGCATAATACTCATCGGGCAGATTTTTGGCGACGTTAGGGATTGTGTTCGGAGTCCATTTGTTGTGACCGGTATAAACATCGAACGGCCATGTGAAAAGCGTGTCGGTCAGCTCGTGATTTTCGTCAAGGGTGCTTATCCATCGCTCACGGTCGTTAAGAAGCATCAGTAAGTCGTTGCGGTTGTTGAGCGTGAGGTCGGTACCCCATCGTTCATCATAGAGGTCCACGTCGTAGGTGTATTGCTGGTCCTTGAATATGCTGGGGTGTGAGGAAATGTGGGTAGGCAGGTCTTTCTTGTCGAGCGAAAGAACGAATGCCTGTCCGTATTTCCGTTGCCACAGCTGACCTTCTCCGAGCCATTCCACGCTGTGTCCCTGCGAATCGTTTTTCCGGTTGATGTTGTAGGATGTAGAGGCATCTTGGAGCGAGCCTGCGGTGAAGATGTTGATTTTTGCCCAGCACTCTTTCTTTACTATGAGGACGTAGTCGAACCACTGTCCAAAGCGTTCTATGGCTTCGGACTGAGGCATTAGCCAGTTGTCGGAGTGCGTTGCCTCGGTGTATGTGGATGTTCCTGCAACAAGACAGGTCCCGGGATATGAAAAACCATTGAAAGTTCCGCCATTATCCACTTTGACAATGGCAAGACCGTTTACATCGGTCCGTGGCAGGGGGTCGGCACATCTCGATCCATTGGTGTTGGTGAAAGAATTGCTGAAATTGCTGTTATACGATATTCCTTTACCGGAAGGCGCGTAATCGTACCAGTTGATGGTGAACTTTCCGTCGGCGGGAACATTAATAGATGTGACGCCGGTGGCACCACACCAGCATAAGATTGCGCTTAGTGTGCAAATCAGATGCAATCTGTTAATATTCAATCCTTTAATCGCCATAAAGATGCAAGACCATCAAAATTTTACAAAACGTAGAGCTATTTGGCTTGCAAAGGTAAAAAAATAAATTCTCTTAGGCAAATGTTGTGTGAAGGTGGAAAACTTATTACAACATCATCATTCCCAACCCAACAAAACCACAGAGCACCAGCACCACGCCAATTGTTCCCCATGTACCCAAGGTTGCTTGCAAAAAGTCCCACACGGCATCGAAATTCACCGCCAGCCAGATGCAGATCATGGTGAATGCGATTACAAAGAAAGCGTAGATTAAGGCTTTTTTGCGAAACTTCAAGCCGAAAGTGAAATACAATGCCAGCGCCACAGCTATTGCAAGCAGTATCAGTGCGCCTTTCCAGCCGGTGAGGAACGAAGCGATAAACGAAATAATCTCGCCGGCGAAGAGGAAAAACACAATTGCGAACAAAACCACCAGACCCACGATTAAATAATCCCGCAGGTCTTTCATCTTTTTATTCATAACGTGTGGTTTTTATTTAAGTAGGTCGTTCCAGCTTGATATTGTGGGGACACTCATGATGAGGTTGCCACAGCTGTACACCATCATGTTGCCTCCGCCATCGGGTTCGAGCACGGCCGCACTGCGCTTTTCACCGCCATTATACAATAGGTAGTAGTGATACACATTTCCGTTGTATGTGCTTGAGTGTTCGCCCTGGTTCACGTTGGAATTGTCGTTCCATGTGAGTGTAATCACATAGGGTTCACTCGGGGTGTAGGAATTAGCCTGAGTAGCGCCTTTAAGGTAAGCCGCCACGAGATATGGCTGCTGATACGAATCGGTTGTAGTGGCGCTGCGTGTTGCAGGGAATTTCTGTCTCAGGCGATCAATGTTTATAGTCGCCTCTGCACTCAGAACGCAACTTTTAAAGCACTTCTCTCCCACGCTGCGGTCGCGGCGGTACATCTCAAACGACATGAGGCACAGAGCCAGCGTGCCGGGCTTGGATTTACCCAAAAGCTTGCTCTGCAGTGCTGCAAATTCGTCTTGACTTGCAGGGAAGTGTGAGAAAGTAACGGTGGTTGTGGTGGCGTTTTCACTGAGTGTGAAAGTGTGTGTGCTAGATGATGTCTTGTAGGTCAGCGTGTTTCCGCTGAGTGTGGCGGTACCTTTATCTGACTGCGGTGTGGGGTTTTGCGGTGATGGCTCATCGTTTCCGCACGAAATGGCAAGAAAAGCTATTATTGCCAGGCTGATAATCTTTTTCATAATTCAGAAGGGATTATAAGTGTTTATGATTCTTGATGTTATTCTTTTTGCAAATCTACAAATAAATTACAACAATGGCAAGCGGTGTCGGTAATGAATCTGTAAAAACCGCTTTTGTATGGTGGTCAAATGGTGAGCTGCACCTTGAAGCCAGCCTGTTCAATCTGTTGAGCAATGCGTTTCATTTCATCACCGGAAATTTTTTCAAG
>JAGCVR010000072.1 GCA_017962285.1 Muribaculaceae bacterium
CATTCCGCTGATATAGTTCAGTATCATGTTCACCATAACTTTGAAATCGGGACGTCGCTTACCCACAAGTGATATGAGCGAGATGCCGTCGAGAGCGCCGAGCGGGTGGTTCGATACGGTGATAAAGCCGCCCGTGGCAGGCATCCTGTCAAGTATCTCTTCGCCTTCCACGTCGAGTTCCAGTCCCAGATTCTCAAGCATGGCAGTGGGGCATTCCACTCCGGGTTTGTCGTAGCATATCCCGTGCAGCCAGTTCACTTTGTGTAGCCCGATGAACTTCATGAGCCACTTCACCAGTCGCGGTTTTCCGTCCAAAAAAGGCACCATTTTCCGGATATCGTCATAGTTCAGCACATCTGGGCGAACCTGAGGTTCTTCTGCTTTTCTTTTTATTTCTTCTGCCATGGTTCTTTCGTATCTTAACGTATTAACTGACAAAATTACAGATTTCTGAGCAATGATGCAACTTTTTCTCCACAACCTCAATCCCGTGTGTGTTAAAAACCAATTATTTACAGTTAAATCAACAAGAAATTTACCACATAGTTGTAAAAATTACTAAAAATATTTGCAAAATACCAAACTACGCATTATCTTTGCAACACATTCTTCCGGGTCACACAATCAATCTTTAATATTAAATCTATTACAAGTTAAATCTATTACAAGTCATGAAGGAAAACACACAAGAATATCGCAAAGAAAGAAACCGCGAATTCTATGAAATCTATCACAAGACCTTTAAGGAATTTCTCGATGCCGGTACAGCGCATCCCAGGGTGCGGGCGGTGTCTTTTGCAGTGGAACACGGTAATCCGCATTATCATGTGAGCCTTGAAAGAGCTCTGCATGTGGTGCCACGCATTCTCAAAGGCGACAAGAGCATCCTCAAACGAAAGTCGCTCCAGGAGCAAATGTGGCTGGAGATTGCCCAGAAAGTGAGGGCACTGCTCAAGGAAGACGGGATGGGGTTGAAGCAGGCAATCTGCTTTGTCATTACCCACTGTCGCGCTTCGCGGTTTTTTATCACTGCCGACTATGCTCGGCACATTGTGGGCGCACATAAACAGAAAGTGCGCGCGTTGTTCAACTTTTAACGCCTCAACAAATCAACTATGGAAAACATTCAGGAAAACAGAATTATCAACATCGACATCAATGAGATTCTAAACAGAATCTATTCCGAAAGTGCGTTTATTTACGTTACCAACCCCGAAACGTTCCGGCTCAGTTCCGACCAGAACAAACTGGTAATTACCAAGCTCCATGAAGGCTTCGCAGCACTTGCGCGGCGAATCAGCGGATATACTGCGGCAATCGACTTTTCCGTTACAGACCTTGCCATCGCCGTTACGCTCCGCAGTGACCCTCCGGCACAATCCAACTTGAAAACCGTTGTTGCCGAAAACATTAAGACTGCCCTCACCGCCTATGCCCTGATGGTCTTTTATCACGACCACACTCCACGATACGAGAACACATGGCATAGTGCCCGCTCGCAACTAACGGCGGCTTTTGCCATTATGGACAACTGAGTCTGGTGCTTCCTATGCCAGTGTGGTTAGGATAAACCGAATAAGCAGAAAATGAAAGTGTTGCAATTTGCGACACTTTTCTTTATCTTTGCAGAAAAATCATTGCACCGAATTCCGGTATAAGGTTTCAGGTGTGAATTTAAAAAACTTCTGAAAATGAGACAAAAGACCACACATGTCCACATAGCGCGCCACCGCGACAATATCGCCAGGTTTACCGTAGCAGCCGATGGAACCCTGCTCGAAACAGTGGCACAGTTCTTGCCCGACCATAAGCCCACCAAGCTGAAATCGATGCTGCGGCACAACCAGTTCGCCATCAACGGCATGCCATCCACTCAGTTCAACCGTCCGGTTGCGGCTGGTGATATTCTCGAAGTGAATTTCGACAATTCGTTCCAGACCTTTTCTCATCCTAAACTCAAGATTGTTTACGAGGACAATCACATCATGGTGGTGGATAAGGCCTACGGACTGCTTTCCACCGGCACCCCGAAAGAAAAGGATGAGACTGTGTTCGGAATTCTGCGTGCTTATGTGCAACGACGCAACCCTCTTGCACATATTTATGTAGTGCACCGTCTCGACCGCGACACTTCGGGGCTGATGATTCTGGCACGTTCCAAGCAGGCACGCGACCTGCTCACAACCCAGTGGAACAACCTTGTTGAGAAACGCCTCTACCAAGGTGTTGTGGAAGGTGTCATGAGCGACAGCAACGGCACGATAGAGCAATATCTCACGGATGACGAGAACAACTATGAAGTGCAGGTTACATCCGACAAGAAAGCCGGCAAAATCGCCGTGACACAGTATGCAGTCATTGAGCGTGGAAGACATTTTTCTCTCCTGCAGTTTCAAATGAGAACGGGCAGGAAAAACCAGATTCGGGTAGCGATGAAATCGATAGGGCATCCCATCAGCGGTGACCGGAAATACGGGGCAAGGCCGAACGGCATCCACAGGCTTGCGCTTCATGCTACGTCGCTTTGTTTCCACCACCCTGTCACAGACCAACTGCTTAAGTTTGAATCTCCCATTCCGTCGTCTTTCATTGTTCAACTCAACACTTGAATACTGCTTGCGCCATGAAAAAACGGGAGATTAATATTCACATTCTCTGCTGGATAATCATTATCTTCTTACCCATTTTCTTCTATGGGCAGGATGAAGGAGTGATGGCGTATGCCGAACGTTTTCTGCGCTCTTTCGGTGGTCCTTTAAGTTATGTGGTGGTGTTCTATTTTAACTATCTCTGGCTCGTTCCAAAACATTTTTTCAGCGTAGAAAAAAGTGGAAAACGAGATTTTGTTCTTTGGAATATCCCCCTCATTATCATAGCCATCATAATAAATTCTATCTGGTGGAGATTGATGCTCAGATTTTTCCCCATACCGGCACAATATCACACCAACTATTGGCTTGCCCCATATTTCTTCCATGCAACGCTCATGCTCGTGCTCATAACCACTCTGAGCATCGCCCTGCGAATGATGCAACGATGGCAACTGATGGAGCAGCGGCGCAAAGAAGCGGAGCAGTTGAGAATTGAGGCGGAATTAAGCAATCTGCGCCACCAGCTCAATCCTCATTTCCTGCTTAATACGTTGAATAATATCTATTCGCTCATAGCAATCGACTCTGGGAAAGCGCAGGATGCAGTGCAGGAACTCAGCCGTTTGCTCAGGCACATGCTCTACGACGACCGAAACGGAACAGTGCCTCTCTACAAGGAAATGGAGTTCATCCGCGATTACATCAGCTTGATGAAGATTCGGCTTACCGACAATGTTACTGTTGATACTAAACTCAACATTTCCCCGCAGGATGCGACTCCCATTGCTCCGCTGATTTTCATCTCTCTAATAGAGAATGCCTTCAAGCACGGCATTTCCCCCACCGAGAAGAGTTTTATATCGGTGGAAATCAATAACCAGAACGGGGTGGTGTCGTGCCGGATATCAAACGCCAATTTCCCGAAATCGAGTGATGACCTGGGAGGGTCGGGAATAGGGCTGAAGCAGCTTGACCGACGGTTGAAAATGCTCTATCCCGAGAAATATTCATGGACTCATGGTGTCTCGCCCGATGGCACCACCTATCAGTCATCTATTACTATCAACACTTAAATCTTTTATTACTATGATTTCAATCCGTTGTGCCATCATCGACGACGAGCCTCTTGCCATTTCACTTTTGGAGAGTTACGTCGTTAAAGTCCCTTTCCTTAAGTTGGAGGGAAAGTTCTCCAGTGCTGTCAATGCTGTGGAGGAACTGAAAGAGAATCATGTGGATCTCGTTTTCCTCGACATACAAATGCCCCAGCTCAGTGGTATGGAACTTGCCAAAATGATTCCCAACACCACGAGAATCATCTTTACTACGGCATTCAGCCAGTATGCAATCGACGGGTTCAGGGTCAATGCTCTCGATTATCTGCTTAAACCCATTTCTTTCGGACAGTTTCTGGAGGCCGCCAACAAGGCTCTTCAGTGGTTTTCTCTGAAAGATGAGTCCGACAAGACAGAAACCGCTGCTGCCGGCGAACAGCTGCCGCCGCGTTCCATGTTCGTAAAGAGCGAATACAAGATACTGCAGGTTCAGTTCAGCACTATTATGTACATAGAAGGGCTCAAGGACTATGTGAAAATCTACACTACGGTTTCGTCTCATCCCATTCTCTCCCTGATGAGCATGAAATCCCTCGAGGCGATTCTGCCTCCCTCGCAGTTCATACGTGTTCATAAGTCGTTCATTGTGGCTAAAGACAAGATCACCGAAATCGACCGCAATCGTATCGTTTTCGGTGATACTTACATCCCTGTGGGGGATTCCTACCGACAGGCTTTTCTCAACTTCATCTCGGCGAAATAAGGCATCAGTCAGTCTTCACTATGCGCACATGAGCCTTGGGGTAGCGAAGCACAAGGCAGCTCGCTTCGGTCAGCACCGTGGCATCCACATTGCGCACTCCGCTTGCCTTCAGGTTGAGCGATTCGGCGGTGAAGGGCACATGACTGTATTTCTGCATGTACTCGGGGTCGATGATGAGGCCGTCGTCGGCTCGCCCGCATTCATCGAACACTTCGCTCATCAGTACGTAGAGCGTGCCGAATTTGCTGCGCAGCTCGGTGAAATCGATGCCCCACTTTGCCACGCTCTCGCCGGCAGTAATTACTTTTGTGTAGTCCTGCTTGTTCAGGGCACTGATAAGTCCTGAACCGCCAATAAGCACTTTGCGCTTGCTGCCTGCATTCCCGGTGAATGCCGTTCGCATCATTTCCACAATCCGCTCGGAGGTGAAATTCGTGTAGTCGAATTGCTGGCCTGCCTGATACCAGATTCCGCCGGTGAACATGATCATCTCTTTCTTAACGGGGTCCCACACGCGGCCTTTACGCCCGAACAGGAATGATTTCTCCATACCGAGGCGCATGTCGTAAACGGCAGCTTCCTCCTGGTCGGTGAGGCTCCAGCCAACTTCCTTGTTCTGCAGGCGCTGGAGGGTTGACTGCTCAATCTGCATCTTGAAAATCTGGCAAAAATTCTGGGCTTTCTGGGGGAGTGCCTCGAATTGGGGCGACATCACATCCAGCTCGCTTGCCGCGCGTCCCATGCGGATAAGCACCGAGTTTTGCGCTATCGACGGCACGCAACCTGCCACACCGTTTATGGTCTTGCCGTTTACGGCTTTCACCACAATTCCGTTGCCCGCGCCGTTACGCTCCAGCACATAGAGTTCAAGGTCGTTGGCCGACAATGTCTCGCCGTCGTCCTCATAGCCCTTCACACCCTGAACCAGAATAGTGTCGCTCACGTCGAAAATCTGGTCGTTGTCGGTGAACAGAATGCGGCGTGTTCCGTCGTTGTTCTCGTCATTGTCGTCTTCGTCGAGAAATCTCGCCGCCTTTGCGGTAGTGGGTTTGGTATCTACGTTGTAGTAGTCCACGATCATGCTCTTGGCATGCTTTGAGCCAGCCTGGCGCGACAGCTGGTCAACCGGTGTCGCCATGGGGCGGATTTTCGTAATCTCGCGGTCCACTTCGTTAAGAAGCATGCCCGGAGCTTCTTCGCGGGTAACGTCGGTAGTGAGCGGACCGTCCACCACATGTTTCCCGCCTTCCGCTCCCGGAATCACAATTGCTGCCATTGCAAGCATTGCGCCGCCGTTCGAGCAATCGGCAAGAAAAGTTACAAATGCCAGAGCTGTCGCTATGGCCAGAATAATCATCGCGCGGTGGCGACTCATCCATCGTGCCGCCTTTACCGTGGCACTCACTGCATTTTTTGTGCAAAACATTTCATTTTTCATGATAAATAAAAATTTTTGGTTAATAATTCTCGCCACCCGCAGGTGGCTTCTGTTCATTCTTCTGTCTCACGTTGCAAAATTACCATCGTGCGCCAGGGTCTTCAATGCTGTTTTCGCCAAATGGCAGATGATGGTTGAGAACCGCCTGAATCCATGTTTTGCTATCTCAAGAAAATTCATTATTTTTGTAAATCAAAAACAATCAGCGCTATGCATTGGGCAAAATTCACATCTGTATTTCTAATTTGTTTCACATTGATGGCATGTGCAGGTAAAAAACCTTCGGGAACCGAATCGTCTCAAAACGAGGCTGTAACCGCAAACGTACCTTCGTTTTGCGCCGATTCCGCCATGGCTTTTGTTACGGCGCAGTGTGGGTTCGGGCCGCGGATTCCGGCTTCATCCGAGCATGGGAAATGTGTGCAGTGGTTGCAGGATAAGATGCAGTCGTTTGGTGCTGATGTGCAGTTGCAAAAAGGTACTGTAACCGATTTCAAGGGACAATCTCTGGAAATTACAAACATAATGGCGTCGCTAAGTCCGCAGTTCAACGAGCGCGTGCTGCTCCTGGCGCATTACGATTCGCGCCCCTGGGCAGATGCCGACCCCGACCCCGCCAATCACAGCAAACCAGTGATGGGGGCTAACGACGGAGCAAGCGGTGTGTCGGTACTGATGGAACTGGCGCGTGTACTTTCGCGCGACACACTGAATGTGGGTGTGGATATCCTTTTCGTTGACGCAGAGGATATGGGCGACAATGGCGATGAAATGTCGTGGGCGCTGGGAACTCAATACTGGGTCAAAAACCTGCCGCGTGAGGACTACAAGCCCGTCCATGCCATTCTACTTGATATGGTGGGGGCGACCGGCGCGCAGTTTGGTTTCGAGTTCTTCTCGCAGCAGTATGCCCCTGGCACAGTCTCTGCCGTGTGGGATGCCGCTTCGTCGGCGGGGTTCTCGTCTTATTTCACGAGGAGAGCAGGCGGAGCCATCACCGATGACCACGTTTTCCTCTGCAAAGCCGGGATTCCGTGCATCGACATCATCGACCTTCGCCAAGGCGGATTCTTCCCGCAGTGGCACACTGCGGGTGACGTGCCGTCGGTAATCGACCCTGCCACTCTTCGTGCCGTGGGACAGACCCTTCTCGCCTTTCTGTACTCGCTATAATCATTGCTAAAACCCCGACAGATATAAAAACAAACAACAATCACGATATCTGAAAAAAATAATAATGCTTTCAATCATCGCAGCCTCGGCTTCTATAGCTTCACAGGCACAAATAACTTACCCAGACGCTCAGCGGGTGGATACAGTTGATAACTATTTCGGCACCGATGTGCCCGACCCCTATCGCTGGCTCGAAGACGACCGCAGCCCGCAAACCGAACAATGGGTGAAGCAGGAAAACGAAATTACCCAGAATTATCTCAAGAAAATCCCCTTCCGCGATGCCGTGCGACGCCGCATCACGCAACTCGCCAACTTCGAGAAGATGGGAACACCGTTCCAGGTGAAGGACAAGATCTATTTCTTCCGCAACGATGGACTGCAGAACCAGTCGGTGCTCTACCAGGCAATGGATTTGCAGAATCTTACTCACGGGGCAAAGCTCTTGCTCGACCCAAACACCCTTTCCGATGACGGTACTGTGGCGCTGCAGCAGCTCAACTTCTCACACGACGGGCGCTACCTTGCCTATGTCATTACGCGAAACGGTAGCGACTGGAACGAAATCTTCGTCCTTGACCTCGCTACCGGTGAAACGTTGCCCGATCATATCACCTGGGCTAAGTTTACCGATGCTCAGTGGCTCGGCGACGGATTCTTCTACAGCGCTTACGATGCGCCCGATGATGCCAAGTCCTCGAAAAACGAATACCACAAGGTGTTCTATCACAAGCTGGGAACGCCACAAAGCGCCGATTATGTGGAATATCAGAGCCAGACCAATCCACTGCTGTTCTATCAGGCTTCTGTAAGCGACGACGAAAGATACGTGTTTATGTGGGAAAGCGACGGCGACGGCAACATCCTCTATGTCAAGGACCTTAAAGACCGCAATCCTCACTATGTGCGCCTCACCGACAACATGAAATACACTGCGTCGCCAATCGGCATTGACGACGGGCGCATATTCGTGATTACCAACGAGAATGCCCCATGCTGGAAAATCGTGGCTTTTGATGCTGAAAATCTCAGCCCGGACAATGTGTCTGAATTCATTCCCGAAAAGGAATCGGTGCTCAGCGGTGCCCAGTTGGCGAACCACAAACTCATCCTGACCTACGACCGCGATGCTTCGTCGCATCCGTTCGTCTATGACCTTAAGGGAAATCAACTCAGCGAGATTCAGCTGCCCACATTCGGCTCGGTGGGTTTCTCCTCAAAGAAAAACAGCGACATTGTGTTCTATAGTTTCACCTCCTATGTGTTCCCCACCACAATCTATCGCTACGACATGAATTCGGGCGTAAGTACTCAGGTGTTTGCCCCGAAGGTGGCTCTGAATCCGTCGGACTATGTTACCGAGCAGGTGTTTTATCCCAGCAAGGACGGAACAAAGATTCCCATGTTCCTTATCTATCGCAAGGGATTGAAGCGCGACGGCAAGCGGCCTACTTTTGTCTATGGCTACGGTGGCTTCAACATTTCAATGACACCTGGTTTCTCTTATTCCCGCACACCTTTTGCCATGCTCGACATGGGCGGTGTCTGTGCCTACACTAATCTGCGTGGTGGCGGCGAATATGGCGAGCGTTGGCACGAGGCCGGCACACTGATGCAGAAGCAAAACGTGTTCGACGATTTCATCGCGGCTGCCGAATATCTGATTCGTGAGGGATACACATGCCCGCAGAAGCTCGCCTGCAACGGCGGCAGCAACGGCGGTCTGCTCGTGGGGGCTGTGGTGAACCAGCGCCCTGACCTGTGGGCTGCAGCAGTGCCTCAGGTGGGTGTGATGGATATGCTCCGGTACCAGTACTTCACCATTGGCTGGAACTGGGCTCACGACTACGGGCGGAGCGACGACAACGCCGAGATGTTCCGTTATCTGTACGGATATTCGCCGCTGCACAACATCAGGAACGACGGCACGCGTTATCCTGCAATCATGATAACTACCGGCGACCACGACGACCGTGTGGTGCCGGCTCACTCATTCAAGTATGCAGCTACCCTGCAGGCAAGCAACACCGGCAATGCCCCGAAGCTTATCCGAATCGATTCCAAGGCGGGACACGGACACAGCAAGCCTATCTCTAAAATCATCGATGAGTACACCGATATTCAGTCATTTATCATGTATAATTTGGGCGTGAAATATCCCCGTAAATAATTTACCGCAATGAAAACTCACAGTATCATCGCACGTGGTCTCTGCACCGGCTTGATGATTCTCTTATGCGCCGGAATGATTTGTGGTCAGACTCCGGATTACCTCAGCGCACTGGGGCTCAACAAGACCATTCATTGTCTCGGCACGAACAAAGAGGATGGTGGTGACGTGGATCTCGACTTTAATTATTACACCTACGAGTTCAACCGCGACGGCCAGTTGATCTCTTATGACGAAAGCGAAACAGTGGAGGGCTCTTATAGCGAAACCGTTTACTTCAGCTGCGCCGACGGAATTCCTTACTGCTTGGAAACCACGTTTGTGGATTACTGGGCGGACTCTATTCCGGAGAACGGCATTTTCCCCGCTACGGTAAAATCCATACCATTGAGCAAAATCTACCGAGACGGCAACAGTGTGGAACTATCTTGCCAGCAGGAAGGTTACGAAATGCACGTGATGATTTCATTAGATAAGAAAAACCGCATTTCACAGGTGAGAAATCTCATAAACGGCAAGAATTACGTCTATTTCTACGGCACCGACGGCGTTCCCCGTTACACCCACGGTGAGGTGGCGTTTCCTCAGCTCGATATCATTGAAGGTCACAGGCTCAAACTGCCGAAAGTGGACCTGAAGCACGACAACCTGGAC